>DASWDS010000119.1:0-3264 GCA_036395165.1 Anaeromyxobacteraceae bacterium
ACGACGGCGGGAGCGGCGCGCCCGGCGTGAAGCGGCAGCGCCCCTTCTCGGCCCCGAGCGCGCGCGCGACCACCGCGCCACCGTGCTCCTGCAGCACGCGGAAGCTCTCGGCGGGGTTCAGGAGCCGGAGGCCAGCCAGCGCAGACACCAGGTCCCCGGCGTGATCTCCGCGCACCTCCTCGGCCGCGGCGAGCGCCTCCGCGTCCACGACCCCGCGCGCGAGGAGGAAGGCGCCGAGGTCGTCCTCGGGCGCGTCCGACGAGGCGTGCTCGATGGCGCCGCGCTTGAAGTGGAGCGTGAACGTGCCGCGGTCGGTCTCGAGGACGAGCCGGCCCGCGGCCTGCGCCGACGCCGCGAGGTAGCAGAGCCGGAGCGGCCCGTCCTTCGCGAGCGGCCCCTCGTACTCGAGGCTGGCCGCGAGGGCCGCCGCCGCCGTGACCTCGCGCGCGGCGAGCCCGCGCGTCGCGGTGCCCGGCGCAGCCGGCTGCACGCGATCCAGCCTGGGCGGGCCGCCGCCCGATCCTCGTTCCCCGCTCACTCGACGAAGGGTATCACCGACACCGGGGCCGCGCCGTGGGCGCGGGCGGCCCCGCTGCGACCCCGTGAGCCTACAGGACGACGTTCTCCTTGTACTCGCCGAAGACCTCGCGCAGCGCGTCCGAGATCTCGCCCAGGGTCGTCTCCGCCTTCACGGCGGCCACGATGAGCGGCATGAGGTTCTCCGTGCCGCGCGCGCCCTTCCGCACCGCGTCGAGGGCGGCCGTCGCCGCCCCGCTGTTGCGCTCCTTCCTGAGCGCCCGGAGGCGCGCGACCTGCTGCTCCTCCAGCGCAGGGTCGAGCTTCATCGCCGGCACCGCCGCCTCCTCCGACTTGTAGGCGTTCACGCCGACGACGACCTGGTCCTTCGACTCGACGCGCCGCTGCCAGGCGTACGCCGCCTCCTGGATCTCGCGCTGGACGTAGCCCTTCGAGATGGCGTTCACCATCCCGCCGAGCTCGTCGATCTTGCGCAGGTACTCGTCGGCCCTGCCCTCGATGTCGTCGGTGAGCGCCTCGATGGCGTACGAGCCGCCCAGCGGGTCGATGACGTCGGCGGCGCCGGACTCGTTGGCGATGATCTGCTGCGTGCGGAGCGCGATGCGCACCGAGTCCTCGGTCGGCAGCCCGAGCGCCTCGTCGCGCGAGTTCGTGTGGAGGGACTGCGTGCCGCCGAGCACGGCCGCGAGCGCCTGGATCGTGACGCGCACCACGTTGTTGTCCGGCTGCTGCGCCGTCAGCATCGAGCCGGCGGTCTGGGTGTGGAAGCGCAGCATCATCGAGCGCGGGTCCTTCGCCCGGAAGCGCTCCTTCATGATGCGCGCCCAGATCCTGCGGGCGGCGCGGAACTTCGCCACCTCCTCCAGGAGGTTGTTGTGCGCGTTGAAGAAGAAGCTGAGGCGGCCCGCGAACGCGTCCACGTCGAGGCCCGCCTTCACGGCCGCGTCCACGTAGGCGATCCCGTCGGCGAGCGTGAACGCCACCTCCTGGACCGCCGTCGAGCCCGCCTCGCGGATGTGGTACCCACTGATCGAGATCGGGTTCCACTTCGGCAACACCTTCGCCGTGTAGGCGAAGATGTCGGTGATGAGGCGGAGCGAGGGCTCGGGCGGGTAGATGTACGTGCCGCGCGCCGCGTACTCCTTCAGGATGTCGTTCTGGATCGTGCCCTGCAGCTCGGAGGGCGGCACGCCCTGCTTCTCGCCGATGGCCTGGTAGAGCGCGAGCAGGATGCCCGCCGTCGCGTTGATGGTCATCGAGGTCGAGACGGTGCCGAGCGGGATGCCGTCGAGCAGCGTCGCCATGTCGCGGACGGAGTCGATGGCGACCCCGACCTTGCCCACCTCGCCCCGCGCGCGCGGGTGGTCCGAGTCGCGGCCCATCTGCGTGGGCAGGTCGAACGCGACCGAGAGGCCGGTCTGGCCGGAGCCGAGCAGGTAGCGGTAGCGCTTGTTCGACTCCTCCGCGGTCCCGAACCCGGCGTACTGGCGCATGGTCCAGAACCGGCCGCGGTACATGGTGGACTGCACGCCGCGCGTGAACGGGAACTCGCCGGGGAGGCCGAGGCGGTCCTCGAGACCCGGCTTCACATCCCCGGGGGTGTAGACCGGATCGAGCGCGACGCCGCTCGACGTCTCGAACCTGGCGCGGCGCTCCCGCGCCTTCTCGACGGCCTTCCCGTACGTCGTCTCGAGCCACTTCGACTTCCTCGACATGATCGACCTTTCGGATGGGCGGGCCGGATGAGGCTCGGCCCCCATGCCCCCGCTCGCCCTTGCGGAGCCTCGTCCGGCTCCGCCTGCGCTCGCACGTTGGGAGCGGTTGGACTACTCGACGATCGCGAGCTTCGCCCCGCCCTCGACCGCCTGCCCCTCGACGACGTGCACCTCGACGACGGTGCCGTCCTTGGGGCTCTTCAGCTCGTTCTCCATCTTCATCGCCTCGACCACGACGATACCCTGGCCTTCCTTCACCGCGTCGCCGGCCCGGGCGAGGACCTTCACCACCTTGCCCGGCATGGGCGAGACGAGGGTCTGCCGCCCCTGCACCGTGAACTTGGCCGCGGCGCGCCGCATCCTGAGGCGGCGCTCGTCGAGGATCTCGAGCGGGTAGACGTCGCCGCGGATGTGGACCTTCACGGCCGTGTCGCGCTGGTCGAGCTGGACCGAGTAGCTCTCGGTGTCGACGAGCAGGCTGATGGTGCCGAAGTCGTGCCGGAAGGCGTCCACGCGGTGGACCTTGCCCCGGAGCTCGACCTCGTACAGGCCTGGGCCCTGCTGCCTGACCTGGATGCTCTCCTCGCGCTTCCCGCCGTCGAGCAGCGCGACGTAGGCGCTCATCGCGCGCCCCCGCGCAGCGCCCGCGCGCGACCCACGCGCAGCCAGCTCGAGCCGGCGGCCTGCGCCTGCGCCGCGCGGGCGGCGGAGGCCTCGGCCTCGTCATGATCGCGCTTGAAGGCCATGACGGCCGCCGCGACGAGCGCCACCTCCTCGTGCCGAGGGTCGGGGCCCGCCACGAGGTCCTTCGCGTAGCGCGCGCAGAAGCCGGTGTCGTACTCGCCGGACCGGAAGGCCGGGTGCTCGAGCGCCCTCCTGAGGTATTGGAGGTTCACGGTGATGCCGTGCACCGTGTACTCGCCGAGCGCGCGCACGAGCCGCGCGATGGCCTGCTCGCGGGTGGGCGCCCAGGCGAGGAGCTTCGAGATCATCGGGTCGTAGAACTGCGGCA
>DASWDS010000120.1:0-4042 GCA_036395165.1 Anaeromyxobacteraceae bacterium
TGAGGGTGAGGAGGTTGTGCGTGTAGACGTCGGTCGCGACCGGCAGCGCCGCGAGCGCCGCGAGGCCGGCCAGGAACACGGCGACGGCGCGCGGCCGCGCCCACGCGGGCAAGAGGCGGCGCGCCGCGATCATCCGAGCACGCGCTGCCCGAAGAGGCCGCCGGGCCGGAGCACGAGCACGAGCACCAGCATGACGAAACCCACCGCGGCGGTGAGGTAGGAGGGGAGGACGAGGATCGCGAACACCTCGACGACCGCGAGGACGAGCGCCGCGAGCCCGGTGCCGACGATGCTGCCGAGGCCGCCCAGGACCACCACCACGAACGACTTGAGGAGCTCGCCCGCGCCGAACGCGGGGTTGAACGAGAAGAGCGTCGCGGAGAGCAGGCCGGCCAGGCCGGCGAGCGCCGTCCCCAGGCCGAAGGTGACGGTGTAGACGCGCTCCACGTCGATGCCCACGAGCGTACAGCTGTCGGCGTTCTGCGCCACCGCCCGGATCGCCTTGCCGGCGTAGGTGCGGGTGAGGAGGAGGTGGAGCGCGATCGGCACGAGGACGGCGACGGCGAAGACCGCGACCCGGTTCATCGAGACCGAGCCGCCGAGCACGCCCAGCGATCGCGTCGAGTAGCTCGTGCGGATGACCCGGTCGTTCCCGGTGAAGAGGAGATAGGCCACGTTGCGGAGCACGAGCCAGACGCCGAAGAGGAGGAGGAGCGACTGCGGGCCCCCGGCGGCGCCCCGCGGCAGGTGCCGCACGAGCCCGCGGTAGACGGCCACGCCGAACGCGAAGCTCGCCGCGAGGACGAGCGGGATCGACAGGTAGGGGTCGATCCCGAGCTCGCGGTGGAGGATCCAGCCCAGGTAGGCGCCGGCCATGATGACGCCGGCGTGCGCCAGGTTCACGAGCCGCAGGACGCCGTAGATGAGGCCGAGCCCGTAGGCCATGGTGGCGTACAGGCCGGCGAGCAGCACGGCCGAGACGGCGAGGTCGAGGAAGCGCTGCACCGGTCACTTCTTGCACTTCGGGTTCGGCGCGACGCCGGCGGCGGTCGCCACGTCCTTGGGGAAGACGATGGGCGCGCCGCCGGCCGGCATGTTCTGCTGCACGACGAACGAGTTCTGCGCCTGCTGCCCGTGGTCGGCCGGGAACTCGAGCGTCCCGCCCGGCAGCAGCGACGGCATCTTGAGCGCGGCGAGCTTGGCGCGGACCGCCTCGCGGTCGAGCGTGCCGGCCTGCTCGACGGCGGTGAAGAGCGCGCGCGCCGACTCGTAGGCGAGCGCCTGGAACCATTCGGGCTCGCGGTGGTAGCGCGCCTGGAATGCGTCCACGAACTCCTTCGCGGGCGCGATCTTCTGCGCGAGCTGTGCGTTCCACCAGACCGCGGAGAGGATGTAGTTGGCGTTGTCCTGCCCGAGCGCGTCGATGGCGCTCTTCTCGCTGCCGCGGGCACCGTAGCTGACGATCGGATGGCAGAGCCCGGCGCTCACGTACTGCCTGTGCATGGTGATGTAGTCGGGGAGGTGGGCGTCCACGAGGAAGAGGTCGACGCGCGCCGCCTTGACCGCGCCGAGGAGGCCGCTGAAGTCCTTGCCGTTGAGCTCGAAGGACTCGTCCACCGCGACGGTGTAGGCGCCGCCGCTCTGGGCCGCGAAGTCGGAGACGCCCTTCCGGAAGTCCTTCCCGTGCGCGGTGTTCTCCCAGAGCAGCGCGATCCGCGCCGGGCGCGGCAGCTTCCCCGCCTTCTGCTCCTCGTCGATCCACCGCATGAGCGTCGTGCCGAGGAGCTCGACCGGCGCGATGATGCCGAAGAGGTACTTGTAGCCGCGGCGGTAGATGTCCGTGGCGCCGCCGCCGCCATTCACGTACGGAATCTTGTTCTGCTCGGCGATCGCGCTCTGGGCCTGCACGAGGTGGCTCGCGTACGTGCCGAGCAGGAAGGCGACCTTGTCGTTGTTGATGAGGCGGTCGGCGAGGCTCACGGCCGTCGCCTGGGTGCTCGTGTCGTCGAGCAGGGTCAGCGTCACCGGCAGCTTGGCCTGCCCGACCTGGACGCCGCCGCGCTGGTTCACCTGCTCGACCGCGAGATCGTACCCCTCCTTGAAGAAGCCGCCGATGCGCGCCTCGGCGCCCGTCAGCGGCAGCGTCGCGCCGATGAGGAGCTTCGTGGGCGCGCCGCCTCCGCCTCCCCTGCTGCAGGTGGCGAGGGCGATGAGAGCGAGCGCGGCGCCGGCGGCTCGCGCCGGGCGGAGGAGACGGGTCATGGCGAACCTCTCGTTCACTGTATGAAAAGCATGCGCGCGCGGCGTGCACGGCTCTTAGGGCGGCGGCCACCGGGCGCTGGCTTCCCTCGTGGGGCACCCCTGTCGGGGAAGCGGCCGCCACCCCTCCACGTCCCGGAGCTGATTAGATGGGCCCCATGCACCCGCTCCTCCCGAGGCTCGACGCCGAGCCGTCTCGCATCGCGGTCCGCGTCGGGGACGCGACGGTCTCGTTCGGCGAGCTGGCACGGGCGGCGCGCGTCCACGCGGCGCGGCTCCTGGCGGATGGGGTGCGGCCCGGTGACCGGGTGGCGGTCTGGGCCACGCCCGAGGTGGAGACGCTCGCCGTGCTGGTCGGGAACGCCCTCGTGGGAGCGGCGACGGTCCCCCTCAACGCGGCGCTCGGCGAGCGCGAGCTGGCGCACGTGCTCACGGACGCCGCGCCGCGCCTCGTCCTCGCCGCGGATCCCGGCGCGTTCTCGGCGCGCAGCCCCGAGGTGCTCGGCATCACGCTGCAGGGCCCGCTCGCGACGCCAGCCGCGCCCGACCAGGACGACCCGCTCCTCGTCCTCTACACGTCCGGCACGACCGGTCCGCCCAAGGGCGCCGTCATCACGCACCGGAACGCCGCGTTCGACCTCGACGCGCTCGCCGGCGCCTGGGGCTGGACGCCGGACGACACGCTCGTCCACGCGCTGCCGCTCTTCCACGTGCACGGTCTCGTGCTGGGCTTCTTCGGAAGCCTGCGGGCCCGCTCGTCGCTCCAGCTCGTGGAGCGCTTCACGCCCGAGGCGCTCTGCGCCGCGATGGGGGCGGGGGGCACGATGATGTTCGCCGTGCCGACGATGTACCACCGGCTCGCCGAGCACGCCGAGGCGCACCCGGAGGACGCGCGGCGCCTGGGGCGGGCGCGGCTCCTGGTCTCCGGGTCGGCGGCGCTGCCCGTGCGCGAGGGGGAGCGGCTGGCGCGGCTCTTCGGGCAGCGGGTCGTCGAGCGCTACGGGCTCACCGAGACGCTCATCAACTGCGCCGCGCGCCACGACGGGCCGCGCACGTCGGGCACCGTCGGCACGCCGCTGCCGGGGATCGAGCTCCGGCTCACGGACGACCACCGCCGCCCGGTGGCGCCGGGTCCCGGCGTGCTGGGCGAGGTGGCGGTGAAGGGGCCGAACGTCTTCGCCGGTTATCTCAACCGGCCCGACGCCACCGCCGAGGCCACCGATCCCGAGGGCTTCTTCCACACTGGCGACATCGCGACGATCACCCCCGAGGGCGAGGTGCGCATCGTGGGCCGGCGCGCCACCGACCTCATCAAGACGGGCGGCTACAAGGTCGGCGCGGGCGAGGTGGAGGCGGCGCTGCTCGAGCACCCGGCGATCCGCGAGGCGGCTGTGGTGGCGACGCCCGACGAGGACCTCGGCGAGCGCATCGTGGCGTTCGTCGTGCTCTACCCCGGCGCGGCGGCGCCGCCGCCGCAGGAGCTCTCCGACCACGTGGCGGACCTGCTCGCGCCCCACAAGCGCCCGCGCGACGTCCGCGTCGTCGATGGCCTGCCGCGGAACGCGATGGGCAAGGTGCTGAAGCGGCAGCTCGCCGCGCTGCTGGAGGGGCCGTGACGGGCCTTCGCTTGCCGCGCTCGACGCTCATCCGCGCACTCGCGCAGTGAGCCCGGCCGTTTCATCTTGTCTGATGCCGACCGCGACCTCGACCGCGTGGACCGCGAGTCTCGTCCCCCTCCCCTGGAAGGGGGAGGGCCGGGGAGAGGCGACGAAACCGCGGCCCT
>DASWDS010000121.1:0-5423 GCA_036395165.1 Anaeromyxobacteraceae bacterium
CTCGGGATCCCGTTTGCCGGCGGGCGCGGGCCGCCGCTGGCGGAGCTGCCGCCCGTGCGCGCGGTTCGCTCCGCGCTCGCCGCCGCCGTCCACCCCGAGCGCGCCGCGCTGGAGGCGGTGGCCGCCGCCCCATACCTCGGGCTCGCGCGGATCCCGGCGCGGCTCGGGTTCTGGCTCGACCGGGCGGGAGCGCTGGAGGGCCGCGGCGATCCCGCGGAGGCGCTCGCGCGGCGCGCGGCGGGGCTGCGATCGCCCGCCTCCGCACCGGAGCGCGCGGCGCTCCTGCGCGCCGCCGGCGCGCTCTCGCAGATCGGCGCCGCCCTCGCGCCGCTCGCGTCGCCGGCGCTGCCGCGCGACCACGCCGCCCGCCTGAGGGGCTTCCTCTCGATGGCCGGCGCGCGCCGCCGCGCCGCGCGCGCGGAGCGGGACGTGGCGCGCCGCGATCTGGCCGCGCTCGCGCGCGTCGAGGAGGTCGCGGACGACGTCGTCCGGGCGCTCGCGCTCGTCGGGCGCGGGGGCGAGCCGCTCTCCGCGCAGCGCTGGCTCGCGATCCTCGAGGCCGCGCTCGACGGCGCCGCGGCTCCCGCCGCGCCGGAGCCGGCCGCGGGCGCCGTCGAGCTGTGGGCGCTCTCGGACGCGCCGGGCCTGTCGGCCCGCGCCGCCGTCGTCACCGGCTGCGGCCGCGGCGGGTTCCCCGCGACGCCTGCCGGCGAGCCGCTCTTGCGCGACGCCGAGCGCGCCGCGCTGAACCGCGCGGCGGGGCGCGCGGCGGTCGCGTCGGGCCCGATGCGGCGCGCCCAGGCGCTCCATGCCGCGTTCTGCGCGCTCGCGGCGGGCCGCGAGGCGCTCGCGCTCACCTGGGCCGCGGTGGGGCCGGACGGCGGCGGCGCCCCGGCGGCACCGCTGGCGGTCGAGGCGCTCGTCGCCGCCGGCGTGGACGTGCCCGGTGCGCCTTCGCGCGACCCACGAGCCGAGGAGAGCCGGTCGGCCGCGGAGGCGCTCCGCGCCGCCTCCCGCGCGGCGCGCCAGGCGAACGCCGCCGTCACCATCGCGCCCGAGCTCGCCGGCCGCGCCGCCTCGGCGCTCGCGCGCGGCGCGATCGAGTCGGAGCGCCGCGAGGCGATCGTGGCGCGGAGGGCGGCGCCCGCGGCGGGACGAGTGCCGTCGGCCCTCCTCCCGGAGCTGCGCGGCGCGCTCCCCGCCGAGTGGAGCCCCTCCCAGCTCGAGAGCCACGCGCGCTGCCCGTACCGTCTCTTCGCAGGCCTCCTGCTCGGCCTCGGGGATCCGGACGCCGCCGGTCTCGACATCGACCCGCGCGACGAGGGCAAGCTCGCGCACGCCGTCCTGGAGCGCTTCCTGTCGGCGCGGCTCGCGCGGGGCGGGCTCCCGCTGCGCGGCGCGGCCGACGAGGTCGGCGAGCTCCGCGCCGCCGCGCGGGAGCTGTTCGCGCGCTTCGAGGCGGACGGCCGCACCGGCGACCCCGCAGTCTGGGCCGGACGGCGCGTCGCCGTGCTGGCGCGCCTCGAGCGAGTCGTCGCCGCGGAGGCGGCGGAGCAGGACGGGACGATCCCCGCGCTCCTCGAGTACCGGTTCGGCGGCGACTCCGGGGTCCCCCCGCTCGTCTTCGCCGGGGAGGGCCAGGAGGTGCGGCTGCGCGGGCGGCTCGACCGCGTGGACGCGTCGGCCGAGCGGCTCGTCCTCATCGACTACAAGGACGCGCGGCTCGGCTCCGAGTGGAAGAGGAAGCTCGACCCGGGCGCGCTCGGCGAGACGAACTTCCAGGTGCCGGCCTACCTCATGGCGGCGGCGCGCGCGCTCCCCGGCCGCGCCCGGCTCGATGCGACCTACCTCCTGCTCCGCTCAGCGGAGCGGGCGCCGCCCTTCACCGCGAGCTCCGGCGACCCGCTCTTCGCGCTCGACGAGCCGGCCCGCGCGGCGGCGCGCGAGACGGGGCTCCGGCCCTTCGCCGATGCCGTGCTGGGCGTGGTGCGCCGCATCCGCGAGGGCGAGCTGCCCATCGCGTCCCGCGACTGCACCGGGTGCGGCTTCGGGGCCGTGTGCCGCGCGCAGGCGCTCGCGGAGGGCGAGCCGTGACCGGCGCGATCGTGTGGAGCGAGGCCGCGAAGGCCCTGTTCCGGCTCTCCGCGCCGACGGCGGTCTCGGCCGGCGCGGGGTCGGGAAAGACCACCTGCCTCGTCGAGCTGTGCGCGCGGCTCTTCTCGGGCGAGGCGACCGGCACGCCCTGCGATCCGTCCGAGGTCGCGGCGATCACCTTCACCGACAAGGCGGGCGCCGAGCTGGCGGACCGCCTGCGCGAGGCCGTCGAGCAGCGTGCGCGCGCCGCCGCGGCGCAGCCGGGCTCGGGCGCGGAGGAGGAGAGGACGTGGCGGCTGCGCCTGCTCGCGCTCGAGCGCATGGCGGTGGGCACCATCCACGGCTTCGCCGGTCGCCTCCTGCGTGAGCACGCGCTCGAGGCCGGCGTCGATCCGAGCTTCGAGGTGGCCGACGAGGAGACGGCGCAGGGCTGGCGCCGTGACGCGGCGCGCGCTGCCGTCGTGGCCGCGCTCGACGCGGGGAGGCCCGAGGCGCGCGCCCTCGCGGCGGCGCAGGGCGCCGGCTCCGGCCGCCGGACGGGGCTCGCGGACACGGTGGCCGACCTCGCGCGCGAGCGGGCGACGTTCGGCGATCGCGAGCCGCTGCGGCCTGCTCCCGACGCGGTCGAGGACGCGCTCCAGGCGCGCGCGCTCGTGCTCGACGCAGCCGAGGCGCTCCTCGCCACCCGATCGCAGGTCCGGACCGCGAGCGGGGTCCGGGCGCTCGCCGACCTCGCGGCGCGGCTCGCGGCGCTCGCCCCGGAGGACCGGCGCGGGCCGCTCCGCTCGGAGCTGCTCGGGCGCGTGGCGGACCTGGCGGACGTGGTGCGAGGCTGGCGCGTGGGGAGCTCGGACGCGGCCCCCGCGCGCGCGCTCAAGGAGGAGCTGGTGGACGCCTGCGAGGCGTTCCTGCCGCGCGCGGCGGAGGCGCTCGCGGGCCCGCAGAAGCGCGAGCTGTGCGCGCTCGTCGCCGACGCGGAGGCGCGCTACGCCGCGCGGAAGCGCGACGCGCGCGCGCTCGACTTCGACGACCTGCTCATCCGCTCCCGCGATCTGCTGCGCGACGACGCAGGCGTCCGGGCCGAGCTGCGCGGCCGGCTGCGCGCGCTGCTCGTCGACGAGTACCAGGACGTGAACCCGCTGCAGCAGGAGATCGTCGAGCTCCTGACGCGGGAGGTGGACGGCGCGCCCGGGCCGGGCGGCCCGAACGCCGGCGCAGCGCCCATGCTCGTCGCGGTGGGGGATCTGAAGCAGTCGATCTACCGGTTCCGTGGCGCGGACGTGGCCGTCTTCCGCGGCGTGCTCGACCGCTTCGGGCACGCGGGCGCGCGAGCGGGGCGCGTCCTCCACCTCGCGACGAACCACCGCTCGAGCGCGGGCGTGCTCGAGGTCGTGAACGAGGTGTTCTCGCGCTGCATGCAGCCCGCCGGCGCGGGCGCTCGCCCGTACGAGCTCGCGTTCTCGGACGAGGACCGGCTCGTCGCGGCGCGCGAGGGCGGGCAGCGGCCGGCGTGCGAGGTCCTAGAGGACGACGAGGAGGGGAGCGCCGCCGAGCGACGCCCGCGCGAGGCGCGCGCGATCGCCCTGCGCATCCGGGCGCTCGTGTCGGGCGCCGCGGGCGTCGAGGTGCGCGATGGCCCAGGCGCCCCCGGCGGCGCCGAGCGCTCCCGCCGGCCGCGCCATGGCGACGTGGCGCTGCTCTTCCGGCGGCTCACCCAGATCGGCGAGTACGAGCGCGCGCTGCGCGAGGCCGGCATCCCGTACCGGCTGGCCCGCGGCGGGGGCTTCTATCAAGCGCCGGAGGTGCGCGACGTCGGCGAGCTCCTCGCGAGCCTCTCGGCGCCGGAGGATGCCGCCGCCTGGGCGGCGCTCCTGCGCTCGCCGCTGTGCGGCCTCGGCGACGGCGCGCTCTTCGCGCTCTCGCGCGTGGGGCTCGGGACGCTCGCGCGGAGGGAGCCCGCGGACGTGGTGGCGGAGCTCCTCAGGCTCTATCCCGACGCCGCCCTGCCGTGGCCTGCGACCCCGACCCCGACCCCGAGCGTTTCGTCCCCGGCGGCAGGCTCCTGCGGCGCCTCCGCTCGCTGTCGCGAGCGGCCGCCGGCTTCGCCGTCGATCGAAGTCGGGGGCTCCGCCCCCGACTCCCCTGCCCCTCCCCCCGCTGTCGCGGGGGGAGGGGGACGAGACCCGTCGACCTCGACCGAGGCCGACCGCCTGCTTCGCTTCCTGGTGGAGTGGCACGAGCTGCACGCCCTGCGCGACCGGCTCGCGCTTCCCGACCTCCTCACCCGCGCGGTGGACCGCCTCGACGTGGAGGCGGCGCACCTCGCGGCGCCGGACGGCGAGCGCCGGCTCGTGAACCTGCGCAAGGCGATCGCGCTCGCGGCGCGCTTCGACGAGCGGGGCGGCGCCTCGGCCGCGTTCGCGGAGCGCCTCCGGACGATGGCGACCCGACCGCCTCGCGAGCCCGAGGCCGAGCTCGAGGTGGGCGACGCCGTGGCGCTCCTCTCCGTCCACCAGGCGAAGGGGCTCGAGTGGCCCATCGTCTTCGTCCCCGATCTCGGCGCGACGCCGCCGCGCGACGGCCGGCGAGCCCTGCGCGATCCGTCGGGTGCGCTCGCGGCCCCCTTCCTCGACGCGGCCGCGGACGCGTACCACCCCACCGTGGCGGTCGAGGCGGCGCGCGACGAGGGACGTCGCGCGGGGGCGGCCGAGGCGCGGCGCCTCCTCTACGTGGCGCTGACGCGCGCCCGGGACCGCCTCGTCCTCTCGGGAGAGGCCGGGAGAGGCGGAGACACCTGGCGCGCGCTCGCCGAGGCGGGGCTCGCCGCGCGTCCCGACCTCGCCGTGCGCGTGCCCCTCGCGGAGGCGGGCGCCTTCGCCGTCGGCCCGCCCGTCCGCGCCGAGCCGACCGTGATCCCTGTCCCCGCCGCCGCAGCCGCTGCCACGGCCCCCCGCCTTCGCCTCGCCCCGGCCGCGCTCCCGGCGGTGCGCATCGCGGTCACCGAGCTGGCGGAGCACGCGCGCTGCACCCGGCGCGTCTTCCTGGCCCGTCACCTCGGGGCGGCCGAGCCGGGCAGGGGCGGGGGACCCGCGCAGGACGATCCCGACCGCGCCACCGCCCGCGGCACGCTCGCGCACGCCATGATCGCGGAGGTCGACCTCGGATCGCCGCCGCTCGATCGCCGCGCGCAGCTCGCCGCCGCGGCCACCCGCCGTGGCTACGACCCCCAGGCGAAGGGCGTCCGCCGGATCCTGCTCGACGTGGCGCGCTTCCTCGAGTCGGACGGCGGGCGGCGGCTCTCGCGGGCGGCGCGCGCGGGCGGCCTGCGC
>DASWDS010000122.1:0-7390 GCA_036395165.1 Anaeromyxobacteraceae bacterium
CGGGGAGGTGGCGCGGTCCGGGGCGGGACGGGCGAGGCGCGCGTGCGCGTCGCCCTCGCGGCGGTCTCCGACGAGGACCTGGCGGCGGCGGCGCGCGTCCTGGCGCGGCTCGCCGACGCGCTCTCCGCCGGAGCCTGAGCCGTCGCTCGTCGCGCCTCACGCCCCCCGCGCGGGGGAGCGTCCTCCGGAATAAATGGCGTAAGGACACGCCCCAACGCTGGCGTGCGAGGTGGGCTTGCGGCGCCCGCTGGAGAGCGTAGGATCCTTTTTAGGAAGCACCAACCAGCAGGAGGCTCGAGATAGCGGAAGGTTCACAGAATCCGACATACGAGCAGTCTCCACCGGCCTAGCGCCGGAATAGCGCTCGCCCAAGAGCGCTCCAGGTTGAAACGAGAGGAGGCCCCGCGTTGGGCCTCTTTTCCTGTCCAGGGCATCGGAGCGGCGGATGGAGTCGCCCGGACTGGAACGCCCCTCGAGGTGTCATCTCCTCCAGCCGACGGTCGTGAATCGACCGCGCGACGACGCGGGGGCGGGCGTCAGGCGAGGTTGTGGAACACGCGCTGGACGTCCTCGTCCTGCTCGAGCGCGTCCACGAGCGCGAGGACCTCCGTCGCCTTCTCCTCGGGCAGCTCGACCGGCGTCTGCGGCACGTACTCCGAGTCCACGGAGAGGACGGGCAGCTTGCGCTCCTCGATCGCGGCGTGGAGCTGGCCGAAGTGCGCGAAGGCGCACCTGATGATCACCTGCCGCTCCCCCTTCTCGCCCTTGCCCTCACCCAGCTCCTCGAGCCCGTGGTCGATGAGGTCCAGCTCGAGCGCGTCGAGGTCGAGCCCCTCCGGCGCCAGCCGGAAGACGCCCATCTTCTGGAACTGGAAGGCGACGCTCCCGGTCGTGCCGAGGTTCCCGCCGTGGTCCTTGAAGTGCATCCGGACGTTCGCGACGGTGCGGACCGGGTTGTCGGTCGCCGTCTCGACGACGACGGCGATGCCGTGCGGCCCGTAACCCTCGTAGAGGACGATCTCGTACGCCTGCTGGTCCTGGCCGCTGGCCCGCTTGATGGCGGCCTCGACCTTGTCCTTCGGCATGTTCGCGCCGCGCGCGTTCTGCAGCGCGCGCCGCAGGGCCGGGTTGTGGTCGGTGCTCGGCCCACCCGCCTTCACCGCGATCGCGATGTCCTTGCTGATCCGGGTGAACACCTTCGCCATCCGGTTCCAGCGGGCGAACATCGTGGCCTTGCGGGTCTCGAAGATGCGTCCCATGTGCTCCTCTCGCCGGCCTCGTGGCCGGCGCACGTCCAACCGGCCACCGCGGATATCCCACCGACCGCCCTCGTGCAAGCTCTGGGATACCATGCCGGAGATGAGGCGCCGGCCGGCCCGGACGAGGAGACGAGGTGGCGGGTGGCGCCGCGCGCGGCTGCCTCTCGCGGCGTGGATCCTGCCCGCCCTCGTGGCGCTCGCCCTGGTGAACTTCGCCGTCCAGGTCATCCGCAAGCCCACCGAGCTGCTCGGCCTCGTCGTCCCCACCTCCGCGAAGGGCCCGGCGGAGACCTGGTCGGAGTACGGCCCCCTCTTCCGCGAGCACGCGACTGAGGTCGTCACCCCCGCGCTCCTGGCGGCGCTCGTGCAGGTGGAGAGCTCCGGCGATCCCCTGGCGCGCACGTTCTGGCGCTGGCGCTGGACGTCGAACCCGTTCCGGGTCTGGGCGCCGGCCTCGAGCGCGGTCGGCATCCTCCAGATCACGGACGGGACCTTCGCGCAGGCGCGGCACTACTGCATCCACGACCACGCGGTCGCGCGCGACGGGGCATGGCTCGATCCGCGGGCGTGCTGGTTCAACGCGCTGTACTTCCGGAGCGTCCCGAGCCACGCCATCGAGATGACGTCGGCCTGGCTGGACCTGGCCGTCGCCGAGACGCTCGCCCGGCGGCGCGCGCCGCCGCGGGCCGCGGACAGGCAGCACCTCGCCGCCGTCGTGCACCTCTGCGGGCGCGAGCGCGGCGCCGCCTTCGCGGCGCGCGGCTTCCAGGTCCGTCCCCGCGAGCGTTGCGGCGAGCACGACCTCGGCGCGTACCTCGCGCGCGTGGGCGAGCTCACGGCCGGCTTCGCGCGAATGGCGGACGGGGGCTGAAGCCGGTCGCGTCAGCGCGACCGCGCGCGAAAACGGCCCGGCGCGCCACGCACGGCGTGGCCGCTGCGGACGAGGCGGTTGAGCGTCGTGCGCGCGATCGGGACGGAGCAGCCAAGGCGCTCCGCGATCTCGGCGGCCTCGAAGGTGCGCGCCGGCTCCTCGAGCAGGAGCGCGAGCGCCTGTGCGCCAACGCTGGGCGTCCGGCGCGTGTCGCGGCCGGCGCGCGCCAGGACGACGCGCGAGCCCAGGAGCGACATGAGCGGGGAGGTGCCCTCGAGCACGGCGCGCAGGTCGCCGGCGTGGCGGTCCGGCCGCCCCCCGTCCGCGAGCGCCCTCACCGCCGAGGCCGCGCGCTCGAGCGACCTCGCCGCGGACGCGACGAGCGGGCGCGTGACGTCGTCGCCGAGCGCCGCCTTCACCTCCGGGACGAGCTTCTCGGTCTCGCCCGCGAGGCGCTCGATCCGCACGGCGAGGCTCGCCTGGCGCACGACGCGGCTGCGCTTCGTCATGCTCAAGAGCATAACGCGACGTTATGCGGGGCGCAACGGCGGGGCGAGGGGTGGCGCCGCTCCGCGCCGGCGCGATACTCGGGGGATGCGTCCGTCCAAGCGCTCCGAGGTCCTGCGCAGCGAGGGCTACGAGATCCGCGTCATCGGGGGCCCTGCCGCCGGCCTGCGCGACCTGTACCACTCGCTCCTGCGCGTGCCGTGGTGGGCCACGCTCGTGACCATCGTCGGCGGGTATCTGCTCCTGAACACGCTCTTCGCCGTGCTCTTCGTCGCCGTCGGCGGCGTGGCGAACGCGAAGCCCGGCTCGTTCCTCGACGCCTTCTTCTTCAGCGTCCAGACGATGGGCACGATCGGGTACGGGACGATGTACCCGGCCACGCGCCTCGCGAACGCGATCGTCGTCGTGGAGTCGGTCACCGGCCTCGTCGCGACGGCGCTCGCGACGGGGCTCGTCTTCGTCCGCTTCTCGCAGACGCGCGCCCGGGTCGCCTTCTGCTCGCGGGTGGCGATCGGGCCCATGGACGGCGCGCCGACGCTGATGATGCGCATCGGAAACGAGCGGCGAGGCCGGATCGTGGACGCCACGTTCCGGCTGACGCTGATGCGGACCACGCGGACGGGGGAGGGGGTGCCCGTGTACCGCATCGCGGACCTGCCGCTCGTGCGTGACGGGGCGCCCGCGCTCACGCGATCCTGGACCGTCCTCCACCGCATCGCGCCGGGCACGCCGCTGCACGGCGACACGCCGGAGTCGCTCGCCGCCGGAGAGGTCGAGCTGACGCTCGCCGTCACCGGCACGGACGAGACGTCGCTCCAGCCCGTTCACGCGCAGCACACCTGGATGAGCGGCTCGATCGTGTGGGGCGCGCGCCTCGCCGACGTCCTCTCCGAGACGCCCGACGGGAACATGCTCCTCGACCTGCGGCGCTTCCACGACCTGAGCCCGACCGGGGCGACGCCGGAGTTCCCGTACAGTGCGGACCTCTCCGCCGGTACCCATCCTGGGCCAGCCGGGGAGCGTCGCGGTGCGTAGGGTTGGGCCCATGCGCGTCCTCGTCGTGGATGACGATCGCGACGTCCTGGAGAGCGTCGTCGAGGTGCTCCGCGGCGCCAAGTTCGAGGTCGCCGTGGCGGAGGGCGGGCGCGCCGCGCTCGATGCGCTCCGGGTGCAGCGGGCTGACGCGATCCTCCTCGACCTGGCGCTGCCCGACATGGGAGGGGACGAGCTCCTCGAGGCCATGCGCCAGGAACCGGGGCTCGAGCACATTCCCGTCATCGTCACGTCGGGGTGGGCGCGCAACATCCACCCGCCGGTCGCCGTGGCTGGCTGGCTGCCAAAGCCGATCGACCCGCGCGAGCTCGTCGCGTTGCTGGAGCGGCTCTCGGAAGCCGCGCACGGCGCGACTGCTCCCTAGGGTCCACGGTCACCCATCGATATCGGTTTTTTTGACCACAACGTACCCCAAGGTACGCTGCGAGCGTACTGCTCTGTACCATCCTTGGGGGACGCCGATGGATGAGATGTTCGGGGGGCGGGCGAGGGTGGAGGCGCCGGGAGTGGACGTCGATCATCGCCGGCGCGCGACGGCGGCCAGCGCGGAGACGGTGATCGGGATCTACGGCGCCGCGAGAACGTCGCCGCGGCCCGTCGCTGCCAGCGAGGCCGACGAGGAGGCCTTCCAGATAGCGCTCGAGATCCTCCGTGCGCGCTGGCGCCGCGACCGCGACGCGCGCCGCTCCCTCTTCCCCCAGGATGAGATCGCCGCGGGGGTCCGCGAGACCGCGCCCCCGCCGCCGCCCGCGCTCGAAGACCCGGTCGTGCGGAGAGCGCTCGACAGCCTGCGCGCGCACGCGGAGCGCCAGATGGACCGGGCGCAGGACCTCCCAGCCGCGCCGCCGCCCTCCCTGGAGGATCTCGAGCTCGAGGTCCCATTCGCCTCCGGGGTCGCGGAGCTCGAGCTCCAGGCGGAGATCGAGATCACCGATTCGATCCCGCTGGTTTCTCCGCGGGCGCCTCCGGACGCCCCTGCGCCGAAGGAGCGCCATGACTCGTGGGGCTGGACGGCTCCGCGCGACCGGCCCCGCGACGGCGAGCCGGAGCGCGAGGTGGAGCCGGGCGCGGCCGAGTCGTTCTGCGATCGCCTGGCGCGCCGCGCCGCGGAGTTCCGGGCGCGGGTCGGACCGGACCGGGAAGTCGGCGTCCGGCTCAGCCCCGTCTTCGGCGAGCCCCTCTACGTGGAGGACATCACCCACGACGGGGCGGACATGATCATCCTGCGCGGCAGCACGAAGCTGGGCGTGCAGGTCGAGGTCATGCAGCACCTCACCCAGGCGAACGTCTGGTTCGTCGCCATGGCCCCGCGCCGCTGACGGAGGGCATCGGCAGATCCTTCCGGCGCGCCGCGCGTTCCACCGCATGGAGGAGACCTTCATGCGCGCTGCCACCGCCGCCATCGCCGCCCTGCTCGCCGCCGCTGCGCCCCGCCTGGCGCACGCGCAGCGCTTCCCGCCCACGCCCCGGTGGGCTCCGTACTCGCTCGAGCTCACGGACGAGGGCGGCTCCCCGCTCCCCACCTTCGAGCAGGGCGGGCGCCTCTACGTGCTCGGCGCCGTGGGGCAGCGTTACCTCGTGCGGGTCCGCAACGACTCCGGGCGCAGGGCGGAGATCATCGTCTCCGTGGACGGCCGCGACGTCATCGACGGCCGGCCGTCCGCCTGGGAGAAGCGCGGCTACGTCGTCGAGCCCCACGGCGAGGCGGTCATCGACGGGTACCGGATGAGCGAGGATGCCGTGGCGGCCTTCCGCTTCAGCAGCGTCCCGCGCTCCTACGCGTCGCGCAAGGGCGACGCGCGAGACGTCGGCGTGGTCGGTGTCGCCGTCTTCCCCGAGCGGCAGGTCGTCTACCGGCCGCCGCCGCCGCCCTATCCGATGCCGTTCGGAGATCGCGGGCCGTCCGAGGCGCCCTCGTCGAGCGCTCCTGGCGCGGGCGCAGCGCCGCCGAAGGGCGAGCGGCGCAGCGACGCGCCGGGGGCCCTCGCGCCGCGCGGGCCCGACGCCACGCCGCGGCCGGGGCTCGGCACCGAGTTCGCGGAGGAGCACGAGTCGCACGTCCACCAGGTCGGGTTCGAGCGGGCGAGCCCGCGCCCGGCGGCCGTCCTCACGCTGCGCTACGACGATCGACCCGGCTTGCTCGCGATGGGCGTCGACGTGGACGGATGGAGATCGGGACGGAGCGAGGCGTGGACGCGGCAGACCGCGGAGCCTTTCCGCCGGAACGCTCCATTCGCCGAGCCGCCGCCGGGGTGGCGGTCCTGGTGACGTCCGTCACTTGCCGTCGTACGCCGCGACTCCGCCGCCCGCCACGATGCGCCCGCTCGCGTCCTTGCTCGGGATGAACGCAAAGTAGACGGTGCGGGGCGAGGTCCAGCGGTCGATCTGGATCGACAGCACCGGCTGGCGCACGAACGCGGGGAGGCCCGCCGGATCGAGCTCGGTGAAGCGACCGTCCCTGTAGCGCATCACGCCGCCCCAGCCGAGACCGATCCACAGCGAGCCGTCGAGCGGGTCGCACGCGACCGCGTAGGCGTTGTTGCCGTGGGCCGCCGGATCCGGGAGGTCGAGCCGCGACAGGGCGCCGGTGGCGGGATCGCGGCGCGCGAGCCCATACAGCGCCGAGGCGATCCAGAGCGTGCCGTCGTCGCAGAACGCCAGCGACATGACCGTGTCGTTCTTCCCGACCCGCGGGTCCGTCGTCCACACCGACAGGTACGACGCGAGGCTGAAGTCGGCGTCGCGCGGCGGTGACATGTCGATCGTCCAGCCCTGGCCCGGGGTCGAGCCATAGCCGCGGAGGGTCGCGATCCGCAGCTCGTTGGAGCCCCACGGATCGCCCGTCGTCGGGTCGAGGGCGAAGCCGTATGCGGTGTTGGTCCAGAACTGCGCGGGCTCGCCCGGCGGGCCCCAGATGACGCCCGGGTGCAGGTGCTCGTAGACGTCCTTCGCGTCGGCGAACTTCGCGGGCGCTCCCACGGTGGAGTCCTGCCACCCCCGGCTCTCCGCGTTCGCGAGGAGGACGGAGAAGGTGCCGTGCGTGCCGGCCAGCCAGACGTCGCCGCGCTCCGGCGCTGCCCCGTACCCGTGGTTGAACACGATGCGGTGGACCTGCCGCACCTTGCGGCGGCCGTTCACCCAGAAGAAGTCGTACGGGTTGCACCCGCCGCTCGTCGCCTGCTCGGCGCAGATGACGTTCGGCGGCGAGGCGACGAAGACGTGGCGGGTCCGCGCGAGCCTCGTCCCGTCGAACGACACGAGGTCGGCCCCGCCGGAGTCGGTCGCCCAGTCCGCGTCGCCGTCGCCGTCCGTCCCATGGCCCTGGAGCCCGACCGCGGCGAACCCGGCGGACCCGCCGGCCACCGAGACGACCGGGCACAGGACGGGCGGACCGGGCGGCTGCGGGTGGGCGATCGCGTCGAGGGACGCAGGCGCGTCGCGATCCGCGAGCGCATAGCAGTTCTCGGTCAACCCGGCGCTCCTCGCGTCGAAGCGGAGGTACCAGGGGTCGCCCTTCCTCTTCGCGTAGAGGGCGTCGCCGCCGGCGACGTACACGTTCCCGCCCTCGTCGGCGGACACGTCCCGGACGTCCTCTCCGAGCCCTTGCGCGGCGCCGTAGAACGTCCACCCGTCCTTAGCGAGCGGTGGCTCGAGCGCGACCCCGGTGCCGGGCGTGCCCCCGTCGGCAGCTCCTCCCGTG
>DASWDS010000123.1:0-4611 GCA_036395165.1 Anaeromyxobacteraceae bacterium
ACGGAGATGCCGCCGAACTCGGGGCGGAAGAGGCGGAGCACCTGGAGGCCGACCGCCTCGCAGAGGCGCTTCACGAGGTGGTAGCGCCCCTCGCCCACGACGATGCGGATCCAGGTGTTCACCTCCGCCCGCTCGTGCACCTCGGCCTGGAGCGCGCGCGCGGGTCCGTCCTCGAGCCGCAGGCCCGACACCATGCGCTCGAGCTGCTCGCTCGCGGGCTCGCCCTTCACCTTCGCGAGGTAGACGCGCTGGTGGCCGTAGCGCGGGTGCGCGAGCCGGTTCGCGAGCTCGCCGTCGGTCGTGAAGAGGACCGCCCCCTCCGCGTCGTAGTCGAGGCGGCCCACCGGGAAGACCCGCTCCCGCACCGCGTCCAGGTAGGCGGCGGCGGTCGGGCGGCCCTCCGGATCGGAGAGCGTCGTCACGCACCCCGACGGCTTGTAGAGCAGGTAGTACCGGTGCTCCTCGCGCGCGGAGACGAGCTTCCCGTCCACCGCCACGAGGTCGCGCGCCGGGTCCACCTTCGTGCCGAGCTCGGTCACGCGCTTCGAGTTCACCGACACGCGACCCGTGGTGATGAGCTCCTCCGCCTTGCGCCGCGAGGCGACGCCGGCGGTGGCGAGGAACTTCTGGAGACGCTCTACCATGGTCAGGCCTTGCCCGGGTCGGGGGATGGCGCGGCGTCCGGCGCGGGAGCCGCGGAAGCAGCGTCTTGCGGCGGCTTCGGGTCGAGCGCCTCCTGCGCGGCGCGCGTCTTCGCGTCGGCGCTCTCGATGGCGCGCTCCAGCTCCTCGAGGGCGGCCTCGCCCTCGGCCTGCGTCGCCTCGAGCGCGGCGCGCAGCGCGGGATCGGCGAGCTCGGCCACGAGCCCCTCGAGCTGCGGCGCCTCGGGCGGTGGCGTCTCCTTCTCCACGATCTCCCGGTGCTCCTCCGACAGCTCGTGGAACTCGCGGAGCGTCGGCAGCGAGGCGAGGTCCTTCAGCGCGAAGAACTCCAGGAACTCCCGCGTCGTGCCGTAGAGGATGGGGCGGCCCGGCTCCTCCTTCTTGCCGAGGATCTTGATGAGCTTGCGCTCGAGGAGCGCCTTCACCACCGCGCCGCAGTCCACCGCGCGGATCTCCTCGATCTCGGGGCGCGTCACCGGCTGGCGGTAGGCGATGATGGCGAGGGTCTCGAGCGCCGCGCGGGTGAGGCGCTGCGGCTTCACCTTCAGGAAACGGCGCGCGTGGTGGGAGACGTCGGGCGAGCTGCGCAGCTGCCAGCCGCCCGCGACCTCGTGCAGCACGATGCCCGACACGCCCTCGCGGTAGTGTCCGGAGAGCTTCTCCAGCGCCTTCAGCACGCGGGCGACCTCGACGCCGCTCGCCGCGCGCACCTCCTCGGGCGTGAGCGGCTTCTCGGAGAGGAAGAGCAGCGCCTCGACCACGGCGCGCACGCGCTCCGGCGAGAGCTTCTTCGCGGCCGCCGCGAGCTTCTCGAAGGGCTCCTCCTTCTCGCCCTCGTGGACCTCGATGCTCGCCGCCTCGACCTCGTCGAGCGCGGGATCGCCCTTCGCGTCCTCGGCCGCCTGCAGCGCGACCAGCTCCGCGTCCGAGACCGGGTTCGCGACGGGCGCGAGCGGCCTTCCGGCATCGCCCTCCCCTTCGGGCGGCGGGGTGCCGTCCTTCGTCTCATGCGTCACCGGTAGTCCTCCGTGCCGGCGGCCGCGCCGCCGTCGCCGAGCGTCGCGCTCGCCTCGACCACGATCTCGGAGCCGGGCCCCGCCTCGTCGGCGGGCGCCTGGTACATCCGGACGAGCTTCAGCTTCGCCATCTCGAGCAGCGCCAGGAACGTCGCGATGATCCCCGAGCGCGTGGGGCGCTCGCCCTCGCCGCCCGCGAGCAGCTCCTCGAACGAGGCGCGCCCGCGGGTGCGCAGCACCTCCGCCACGCGCGAGATGGCGTCGGTGATGGAGAGCCGGTCCGGCACGACCTCGCGCCCGAGCTCCGGGCTCGCGTTCGCGAGCGCGCGGTCGAGCGCCTCGATGAGCTTGAACACCGAGACGTCGGCGAGCCCCTCGGGGCCCTCCGGCTGCGGCACGGACGGCAGCCGGACGCGCCGGGCGAAGACGTCGCGCTCGAGGAGGTCGTGGCGGGCCAGCTCCTCCGCGACCGCCCTGTACTTCTGGTACTCGAGCAGGCGCCGCACGAGCTCGGCACGCGGGTCGACGCCGGCGCCGTCGTCGGGCTGCGCGTCCTCCGCCACCTCGGTGCGCGGCAGGAGGAGGCGGCTCTTCATGAGCATGAGCTGCGCCGCCATGTGCAGGAACTCGCCCGCGATGTCGATGTCGAGCTCCCGGAGCGCCTCCAGCGTGGCGAGGTAGCTCTCCGTGATGCGGGCGATGGGGATGTCGAAGAGGTCGACCTGGTGCTCCTTCACGAGGTGCAGGAGCAGGTCGAGCGGCCCCTCGAAGGGCGGCTCGCCCTCGCGCGCGGGCGGGAGCGTGACGCGGAAGGCGTCGAGCGCGGCGCGGCCGGGCGCGACGTCGCGCTCGCCCTCTTCGGGCGGCTGGTGTGCCTTCGCCTTCGCCATGCTCTCCCGCCGGCCTGCCGATGCCTACAGCTTCATCGCGGCCCGGACCTCGCCCATGGTGCTCGCCGCGACGCCCCGCGCCTTCGCGATCCCGAGCTGCACGAGGTCGTCGAGGTCCTTCGGGCGCGCCAGGATCGCCTCGCGGCGCACGCGCAGCCGCTCCTGGTCGGGTGCGAGCTTCTCGAGCAGCTTCTTCTTGCAGTCGACGCAGCCGATCCCGGCGGTCCGGCAGTTCACGTCCACCCACGTCACGGTCTCGGGGTCGCTGTAGATCTTGTGCAGGTAGTAGATGCCGCAGACGTCGGGGTTGCCCGGGTCCTTGCGCAGCTTGCGCGCCGGATCGGTCACCATCCCCATGATCTTCCTCGTGGTGGCCTCGGCGCTCTCGCCGAGCTCGATGGCGTTGCCGTAGCTCTTCGACATCTTCCGGCCGTCGGTCCCCACCACCTTGGCCGCCTCGGTGAGGAGCGGCTGCGGCTCGGGGAAGACCTCGCCGTAGTGGAAGTTGAAGCGGCGCACGATCTCGCGACACAGCTCGAGGTGCGAGACCTGATCGGCGCCCACCGGCACGCGCGTCGCCTTGTAGAGGACGACGTCGGCCGTCATGAGCACCGGATAGCCGAGGAAGCCGTAGAGCGCGAGCTCGCGGTCGGTGATGTTCTCGCGCATCTCCTTGTACGACGGCGACCGCTCCAGCCAGCCGAGGGGCGTGATCATCCCGAGCAGGAGGAAGAGCTCCGCGTGCTCCTTCACCTGGCTCTGGATGAAGAGCGTGCTCTTCGCCGGGTCGACGCCGGCCGCCAGGAAGTCGACGAACATCTCACGCTCCGCCGCCTTGATGACCGCGGTGTCGTGGTAGCTCGTCGTGAGCGCGTGCCAGTCGGCGCTGAAGAAGAAGCAGGTCGCTTCGGCCTGGAGCTTCACCCAGTTCGCGAGCGCGCCGTGGAGGTGGCCGAGGTGGAGGCGCCCGGTGGGGCGCATGCCGGAGACGACGACGGGGTTGCCCATGAGCTCTGGTCTCTCGCTCCGCGCCTAGGCGCCGACGACGACGTTGAGGAGGCGCTCGAGCAGCCCGTACACCGCGCCCATCGGGCCCGCCATGATGTACCGCGCGCCGATGAAGACGCCGACCAGCAGGAAGGGCGCGAACCGCGTGAAGCCCTCCCACGCTGGCCGCAGCCGCACCGGCATGAGCCCGTCGACGACGCGGCTGCCGTCGAGCGGCGGCACGGGGATCATGTTGAAGATCGCGAGCGCGACGTTCAGCTTGATCATGATGAGCAGGAGCTCGGGGGTGCCCGATCCGGGCGACGCGGCGTCGGGCGCGAACCGGAGGAGCAGCCCGTACCCGACCGTGCACAGGACCGCCAGGACGACGTTCGAGAGCGGCCCGGCCGCTGCGGTGATCATCATCCCCGTCCCCATGCTGACGCCGCGCCGGAACCGCGCCGGGTTCACGGGCACCGGCTTCGCCCAGCCGAACGGGATCCCCAGCAACGGCAGGAGGAACGTGCCGATGGGGTCGATGTGGGCGAGCGGGTTGAGCGTGAGGCGCCCCATGCGCGAGGCCGTGTCGTCGCCCAGGCGCCAGGCGCTCCAGGCGTGCGCGAACTCGTGGACGGTGAGCGACAGGACGAGCGGGATGAGGATCTTCACCCCGGCCAGCAGATCGAAGCCCAAGGAAACCCCTGAAAAGAACGGTTGTTTAGCAGCGCAGCACCAAGCGGTCAACGCTCGCGGCAGGCTGCCTGTTCCCTCGGCAGCTTGCGGGCGACTGCTCAAGCGCGCGGGTGGTGCTTCTCGTACACCCGCCGCACGTGGCTGCGCTCGACGTGGGTGTAGATCTGCGTCGTCGAGATGTCGGCGTGGCCGAGCATCGCCTGCACCGCGCGCAGGTCGGCGCCGCCCTCCAGGAGGTGCGTCGCGAACGAGTGGCGCAGCTTGTGCGGCGAGATACGCCGCGCGATCCCGGCGGCGCGCCCGTAGCGGCCGAGGAGCTTCCAGAAGCCCTGGCGCGTCATGCGCGCCCCCCTCGGCGTGACG
>DASWDS010000124.1:0-3562 GCA_036395165.1 Anaeromyxobacteraceae bacterium
CACTTCCAGCTCGATCTGCGCCGGCCCGAGGTCCACCGCGTGGAGGCGTCGGGCGCGGCCGGCCGCCGACAGACGCTCCCCGAGACGGTCCAGGAGTTCCTCGAGCACCGGCCGCTCGACGCCGACTTGGACCGCGCCGAGTTCGTGCGGCTCGGTGTCGAGTACGTGGCGCATGTAGGCCGAGACGGCGACGCTGCGGTGGAGGGGGAGGGGGGAAGCTGATGCAGTTGTTGCGGCTCCGCCTCGTCAACTTCCGGCAGCACGCCGATACCGAGCTCGAGTTCGGTCCTGGGATCACGGGGATCATCGGGCCGAACGGCTCCGGCAAGACGACGATCCTCGAAGCGATCGCCTGGGCGTTGTACGGCGCGCAGGCGGTGCGCGGCGACAAGGACTCGATCCGCCGGCTCGGCGCGAAGGGCCGGGCGGGCGTCGAGGTGGACCTCGAGTTCCGGCTCGGCGCCCACGAGTACCGGGTGACGCGCGGGCTCTCTACCGCCGCGCTCCACCAGGACGGCCAGGTGATCGCGAACTCCCTCAAAGCGGTCACCGACAAGCTCGAGCGCACGCTCGGCATGACCCATGACGAGTTTTTCAACACCTACTTCACCGGCCAGAAGGAGCTGGCGGTGATGGCGGCGCTCGGCAAGACCGAGCGGGCGGCGTTCCTGTCGCGCGTGCTCGGCTATGAGCGCTTGCGCGAGGCGCAGGAGCGCGTGCGCGAAGTCCGGAACGCCGTGGCGGCGGAGGTGCGGGGTCTCGAGGCGGGTCTCCCGGACGCCGCCGCGCTGGCCGCGGCGCGGCGGGCGGCTGAGCAGCGGCTGGCGGAGGCACGCTCGGCGGCGAAGGCGGTCGACGCCGCGCGCCGGGCCGCGCAGGACGCGCTGGGCCGCGAGGAGCCGCGCTGGAACGAATGGACGGCGCGCCGCGAGCGTACCCTGTCGCTCGACGGGGAGCGGCGCATGGCGGAGCAGGCCGTCGTGTCGGCGCGCCAGGAGTTCCAGCGGCTCGACAAGGAGCTCGCAAACGCGCTCGCCGCCCGGGAGCAGCTCCGCCTGCTCGCCGCGGAGCTCGCCCCGGTGGCGCGCTTGAAAGAGGAGGTCGCGGCGCTCGAGCGACTGCAGCGGGAGACGGCGGCGCGGCGCACGGAAGAGGCGCAGTTGGCCGAGCTGGCCCGCAACATACGCATGCTCGAGCGCCGGCTCACCGAGCTCGGCGACGTGCCGGAGGCCGTCGTCCGGGCGGATGCGGCGGCGCGGGGACTGCAGGAGCGGCTCGAGGCGGTCGAGCGGGCCGCGGAGGAGGAGCGCACCGCGTGGGTGCGGGACCGGCAGTATGCCGAGACGAAGCGCACCGAGCTGCTCAAACTGTACGAGGAGGTGAAGGAGCAGCGCGACCAGATCGTGAAGCTCGGCCCGGAAGGGACGTGTCCTACCTGCAAGCGGCCGCTCGGCCCGGAGTACACGAGCGTTCTCGCGCTGCTCGATGCCCAGCTCGAAGTGATCACGGGCGACGGGAAGTATTTCCGGCAGCGGCTTGAGCAGCTCGCCCAGCCGCCCACCAAGCTGCTCGACGCGGAGGCCGAGCGAGACCGCGTGCTCGAGGAGAGCCGTCACGCCAGTGCTCGGGCGGGGGAGCTGCGCGCGCAGGTCGAGGAGCGCGACCGCGCGAGCGCGGAGCTCTCCGGCGCGCGACGGCGGGCAGGCGACCTCGAGCGCCGGCTCACCGCGCGGCCGGCCGGCTACGACGCCGCGCGGCACGACGCCGTGCGGGCCGACCTCGCGAAACTCGAGCCGATCGCGCTCGAGGCGGCCGCACTGGAGGAGCGCGCCCGGCGCGCGCAGCGCCTCGTCAAGGAGGCGGTGCAGGCGGAGCAGCAGCTCTCGACCGGCGAGCGTCGGGTGCGGGAGCTGACCGAGGCGGTCCGTGCGGAGGGCTTCTCGGACGCCGGGTACCGGCAGGCGAAGGATCGCTACGATCGGGCGGTGGGTGCCTTGCGCGAGGCCGAGCTCGCGGTCGTCGAGGCCCGCGGCGAGCTGAGCCGCGCCGAAGACGACCTGGCAGAGGCGAAGCGACGGGAAGCCGAGCGGGCGCAGCGCGAGCGCCAGATTGCCGCGCGCAAGGCGCGCCAGCGCCTTCACAACGAGCTGGACCGCGCATTCTCGGACCTGCGGGGCGAGTTGAACGCGCGCATGCGCCCCGAGATTGCCGAGCTCGCCTCCGGTTTCCTCGCCGACCTGACCGACGGTCGGTACGACGAGCTCGAGCTGACGGAAGACTACACCCTCACGATCCTCGAGGGCGGCATACCGAAGCCGGTCATCTCGGGCGGCGAGGAGGACATCGCGAGCCTCGTGCTGCGGCTCGCGATCTCGCAGATGATCGCCGAGCGGGCGGGCCAGCCGCTGTCGTTGCTCGTGCTCGACGAGATCTTCGGCTCGCTCGACGAGGCCCGGCGCCTGCACGTCGTCGGCCTGCTGCGCCGTCTGGCCGACCGCTTCCCCCAGGTGATCCTGATCACGCACATTGAACACGTGCGCGAAGGCCTCGATCGGGTGATCCGCGTGGACTTCGACCCGGCGCGCGGCACGAGCGTCGTCCGGGACGACACCGCCACCCTAGGAGCCGCCGATGCGGGCGTGGCTGCCTGAGCGTCAGGTCTACGGGCCCGAGCCCGCGGGCGAGCGCGACACCGAGGGGCTGAATCGCGTCTTCGCCGACGCGTTCACCGACCGGTACCGCCGCGACGGGCTCGTGGGAGTGCGGGTGCCGCACCTCAATCCCCAGGTGTGGCGCTACGCCCTGCTCGACGCCGGCCCAGGCGCGATGCTGTGGCGCGACGAGGCCGGGCACGTCGTCGCCTTCAACATCGCCCACCGCTCGGGCGCCGAGGGATGGATGGGACCTCTCGCCGTGCGGCCCGATCGCCAGGGCGCGGGGGTGGGGAAGACCATCGTCCGGACGGCACTCGACTGGTTGCTCGAGCAAGGCGTGGCGACGCTGGGCCTCGAGACCATGCCCCGCACCGTGGAGAACATCGGCTTCTACGCGCGGCTCGGATTCTTCCCCGGCCATCTCACGGTGACGCTGACCAACGACATCGTCACGCGCGGGCATCAGGCCCCGGTCCTGTTGTCGCAGCGCACGGGCGCGGCGGGCGGCCAGACGCTCGAGGCGGCACACCACCTCGTCGCCGGGCTCGCCCCGGGCTACGACTTCACGCGGGAGATCATGCTCACGACGGAGCTCGGCCTGGGCGACACGAGCCTGATCGACGGCGACGACGGCCTGGACGCGTTGGTGCTGTGGCACTCGGCGCCGCTCGCCGAAGGCCGGCCCAAAGACGAGGTGCGGGTGCTCAAGCTCGCCGCCCGCGACCCGCGCGCGTTCGATGCCGCGATCGCGGCGACCGAAGCCGCCGCGGCGCGCGCCGGTATCCGCCGCGTCGCCGTGCGATGCCAGACCCGCTGCGACGACGCCTTCCGCCGGCTCGTGGCCCGCGGCTATCGCGTCCGCTGGACCGACCTCCGGATGACCTACGAGGGCTATCCGGAGCCCCATC
>DASWDS010000125.1:0-22806 GCA_036395165.1 Anaeromyxobacteraceae bacterium
GCGCCGCGGCCGCGAGCAGCGCGGCGTCGTCCTCGCGCAGCGCCGTCACCGCGACGTGCACGGCGAGCGCGCGGGCGGCGCGCTCGGAGCCCGCCGGTCCGCCGCCGGTGGCGGCGCGGAGCGCGTTCAGGAACGCCACCGCCGACGGGTGGCGGTCGTCGGGACGCTTCGCGAGCGCCCGCTCGATCACCGCGTCCACGGCGGGCGGCACCGGCGCGACGAGGCCCGCCCGCGGCGGCGGCGCGTCGAGCTGGAGCCGATCGAGCTCATGGGGATCGTCGGACCAGAACGGCAGTGCCCCCGTGAGCAGCTGGTAGAGGAGGACGCCGAGCGCGTAGACGTCGGTGCGCGCGTCCACCGGGCCGCCCCGGATCTGCTCCGGGGCCATCGCGTGCGCGGAGCCGAGGCGCTCGCCGACGGTGGTGAGCGCCTCGCCGGCGGCCTCGGCCGGCCGAGCCACCCCGAAGTCGAGGAGCTTGACGAGCGGCGGATCGCCGGTCGCCACGATGACGTTCGACGCCTTCACGTCGCGGTGGACGACGCCGGCGCGGTGGGCCGCGTCGAGCGCGGCGCACACCGGCTCGAGCAGCGCGAGCGACTCGCTCGGCGCGAGCCGGCCGCGCGCGGAGACGAGGTCGTGCAGGGTCTGTCCCTCGAGGAGCTCCATCGCGCAGAAGGCGCGCCCGTCGAGGAGGAGCCCGAGCTCGAGATAGCGGACGACGTTGGGATGGGAGAGGCGCGAGAGCACGCGCCCCTCGCGCACGAAGCGGGCCGCCATCTCGGGAGAGGCCGCGAAGCGGCGCGAGAGGACCTTCAGCGCCGCGCGGCGGCCGGTGTCGCGGTGGACGGCCACGTAGATGACGCCGTGCCCTCCGCGCGCGAGCAGCCGCTCCACCTGCCACGCGCCGGCGAGCGCGCCGGGCGCGAGCTCCTCGGCGCCGGAGAGCGCCGCGGCCGTTCCCGGGGTGGACCCGGGGAGGCTGAGCGTCGGCTTCTCGACTGGCTTCTCCACGATGCGCCCCTCTTCTGGTCTAGCATATGCCGATGTGCCCCCGCAGCGACGGCCCGCCGCGGCCGGAGCTCACCCCGCGCGCCCTCGCGATCGGGGTGGCGCTCGGGCTGCTGCTCACCATCGCGAACGTCTACATGGGGCTCAAGACGGGGTGGTGGGAGACCGGCACGGTCACCGCCTCGGTGCTCGGGTTCGGACTGCTCTCGACGTTCCGCCGGCGGCGCTCGACGGACCTCGAGGCGAACACCGCGCAGTCGCTCGCGACCGCCATGGGCGCGGTCCCGTCCGCGGCGGGCCTCCTCGGCGCGGTGCCGGCGCTGGCGCTCCTCGGGCGCGCGCCGCCGGTGTGGGCGGTGGCGGCGTTCGGGCTCGCGCTGGGCGTCGTGGGCGTCGTGCTCGCGCACGCGCTGCGGCGGCGCCTGCTGGAGGGAGAGGCGCTGCCGTTCCCGAGCGGGCTCGCGGCGGCGGAGGTCATCGCGTCGGGTCACGCCGGACGCGCCGGATCGCCGGGCGTTGCCGTCCTCGGTGCGGTCGCCGCCGTCTCCGCCGCCTTCACGTGGCTGCGCGACGGCGCGCCGCGGCTCGTGCCCGGCCTCCTGGCGCTGCCCGGGCGCATCGCCGGGGTGCCGGCCTCGGCGCTCGGGCTCGGCGTGTCGCTGTCTCCGCTCCTCCTGGGCGCCGGCGCGCTGGTGGGCCTCGCGAACGGTGGGGCGGTCGCGCTCGGCGCCGCGCTGGGCTGGGCCGGCATCGCGCCCGCCCTCGTGCGCTCCGGCGCCGTCCCGGACGCAGGGTACGCCGCGCTCGCGAGCTGGCTCCTCTGGCCGGGCGCGGCCGTGATGCTCGGCGGCGCGGTCGCCTCGCTCGCGACCGACGTGCGCATGTTCCGCGATGGGCTCGGCGACCTGGCCGCGCTCGGCCGCGGCGGCGCCGAGCCCGGCCGTCGCGCCGGCGCCGCGCTGCTCGCGCTCGCGGCCGCGGCGGTCGTGGCCGTCGGCGCGGCCGGGTTCGCCCTGCCGCCGCTGGGCGCGCTGCTCGCGCTCGCGGCGGCGGCGCTCCTCACCGTGGCCTGCGCGCGCGCCGCCGGACGGACCGACATCGCGCCCGCCGGCGAGGTCGGGCAGCTCACGCAGGCCGCCGCCGGCGCGCTCGCGCCCGGACGCGCCGCCGCCGGGATCGCGGCCGGGGCGGTCGTGGCCGGGGCCGCCGCGCAGGCGTCGGTCTCGCTCTGGTCGCTGCAGGTGGGGCGGAAGCTCGGCGCCGCCCCGGGGCGCCAGGCGCGCGCGCAGCTCCTCGGCGTCCTCCTCGGCGCGGGCGTCGCGGTCCCCGTCTACGGGCTCCTCGCCGGCGCGCGCGGGCTCGGGACCGCGGCCCTCCCCGCGCCCTCCGCCGCGCGCTGGCGCGCGCTCGCCGAGATCGCGGGCCGCGGCGCGACCGCGCTGCCCCCCGGCGCAGGCGCCGCCGCGCTCGCCGGGCTCGTGCTCGGGGTCGTCCTGGAGCTGGGGTCGCGCAGCCGTTTCCGGCGCTTCGTGCCCAGCGCCGGCGCGCTCGGCCTCGGGTTCGTCATCCCCGCGCACTACGCGGCGGGGATCGTGCTCGGGGCGGCGCTCGGGGCCGGCGCCGAGCGGCGGTCGCCCGGGGGAGGGCAGGTCCAGGCGGCCGCGGCCGGCGCCATCGCGGGGGAATCGCTCATGGCGCTGCTCGTGGCCGTGCTCGTCGCCGCGGGCTTCCTCGTCGCGTGAAGAGAGGACACGGGTGACCGGCGGCCGTCGATCCGCCCGTCACCCGCCCTCGCCCGCTCACTTCGCCGCGGTCTTCGGGTCCGCCTTCTTGATGAGCTCGCCGTCGAGGCTGATGGTCACCTCGTCGCCGACGACGGGGCCCGCCTCGATCGTCTTGCTGAAGGCGAGGCCGAAGTCCTGACGGTTGATCCGGGCCGTCGCCGAGAAGCCGCGCCGGACGTTGCCCCAGGGGTCCTTCACCTCGGCCGTCGGGCCGGCGACGTCGAGCACCACCGGCTTCGTGACGCCGTGGAGCGTGAGATGGCCGGTCACCTTGAGCTTGCCCTCGCCCGCCTTCTCCACCTGGGTCGACTTGAAGGTGATGGTCGGGTACTTCGCCGTGTCGAAGAAGTCGGGCGACCTGAGGTGCTCATCGCGCTTCGGCTCGCGGGTGTCGATGGTGGTGGCGTCGATGGTCGCGTCGACCGTGGACTTCGAGACGTCCTTGTCGTCGAAGGTGACCGCGCCCGCCGTCTTGCCGAACTCGCCGCGGACGGTCGAGATGACGAGGTGCCTCACGGCGAAGGCGGACGAGGTGTGGGCGGAGTCCACGTCCCACGTCGCTGGCGCCGCGAGGGCGAGGACGGGGAGGGCGAGGAGCAGGGTCGCGAGCGTCTTCTTCATCGTTGGGTTCTCCTGGGCTGCGGGGCGGCCGAGGGGCCGCCCGTCTTGCAGCGGGGGGAATGTGGCGCCGTTCCGGCACGCGTGCAATGACATGACGAGCACAAGACCGTTCCAAGGGTGCAACGATGACCGATCTCAACCTGCTCGCCGTCTTCGAGGCGGTGGCGCGGACGGCGAGCTTCTCCGCCGCCGCCAAGGAGCTCGGGCTGCCGAAGTCGTCGGTGAGCCGCGCCGTGGCGCGCCTCGAGGCCGATCTCGACGTGCAGCTCCTCTTCCGCACCACGCGGCACGTGGCGCCGAGCGCCGCGGGCACCGCGCTCTACGACCGCGTCGCCCCGCTCCTCGGGTCGATCCGCGGCGCGCTCGGCGACCTGCCGGAGCGCGAGGAGCAGCCGTCGGGCGAGCTGCGCGTGACTGCGCCGGTGGATCTCGGCGAGCTCTTCCTGTCCGAGGTCGTGACGCGCTACACCGCGCGCTACCCCGCCGTGTCGGTCGACCTGCACCTCACCGGGCGCGTCGTCGACCTCGTGGCCGAGGGCTTCGACGTGGCGCTCCGGGTCGCGGCGAAGCTCCAGGACTCGACGCTCGTCGTCCGCAAGGCGGCGCCCATCGTGATGCAGCTCTTCGCCTCGCCGGTCTACCTCGCCCGCCGCGGGACGCCGCGCCATGAGGCCGATCTCGACCACCACGAGTGGGTCGCCTTCCGGAGCGGGCCGCAGAAGCTCAGGGTCGGCGAGGTGAAGGGCGCGACGCCCGCGCTGCCGCGCGCGCGCATCCGGTGCGACGACCTCCTCTTCGTGCGCGACGCGGTGCGCGCCGGGGCGGGGCTGGGGCTCCTCGCGACGTTCGTCGCCGAGCCTGACGTCGCGGCCGGGAAGCTCGTGCGCGTCCTCCCCCGCTACGAGCGCCGCGCGGGGTACCTGCACATCGTCTCCCCTGCGGCCAAGCACGTGCCGCGGAAGGTGACCGCGTTCCGCGACCTCGTCCTGGACGTCCTCAAGGCGCCCGCGTTCCTGCCCGCGAGCGCGGCGTAGCCATCCAGGAATCCCTGCACCCCACCGCGCTCGACGTTACGGACCGTGGCATGGCACCTGCGATCGGGTCGCTGTGGGACGCCGTCGGCAACACCCCGCTCCTCCGCATCGGCTCGCTCTCCCGCCTCACCGGCTGCGAGATCCTCGGCAAGGCCGAGTTCATGAACCCCGGCGGCAGCATCAAGGACCGCGCCGCCAAGGGCATGATCAAGCGCGCCGAGGAGTCGGGCCTGCTCCGGAAAGGGAGCACCATCATCGAGGGCACGGCGGGGAACACCGGCATCGGGCTCGGCCTCCTCGGCCGCGAGCGCGGCTATCGCGTCGTGGTGACCATGCCGGACAACCAGGCGCGCGAGAAGTACGAGCTCCTGGAGGCGCTGGGGGTGGAGGTCCGCCAGGGCCCGGTCGTCCCGTTCGCGGACCAGCGCCACTTCTTCCACCAGGCGCGCATCATCGCCGAGCGGGAGGGGTGGTTCTGGGCGAACCAGTTCGAGAACACGGCGAACGGCGACTACCACGCCGAGACCACCGGGCCCGAGATCTTCGAGCAGTGCGAGGGCAGGGTGGACGTGCTCGTCTCCGCCGTCGGCACCGGCGGGACCATCTCGGGCGTGAGCCGATACCTCAAGTCGAGGCGCCCGGCGACGCGGATCGTGCTCGTGGATCCGCCCGGGTCCGGGCTCTACTGCTGGGTGCGCGAGGGCAAGGTGGAGACGACCGGCAGCTCCATCACCGAGGGGATCGGCATCATGCGCATCACCGAGAACTTCCGGCGGGCGCAGGTGGACGAGGCGATGCGCCTCGGCGACCAGGAGATGATCGAGATGCTGTACCACCTGGCGCGGGAGGACGCGCTCGTGGTCGGCACCTCGGCGGCGCTCAACGTGCGCGCCGCCTACGAGATCGCGCGCCGCCACCGCGGCGAGGGTCTCCGCATCGTGACCTTCCTGTGCGACCACGGCAGCCGCTACGCGTCGAAGGTGTTCAACCGCGAGTTCCTGGCCTCGAAGCAGCTCACGCCGCGCCCGCTCCCGCAGGAGGAGGCCGCATGAATCGCGTCGCTCGGCGCTCGCCGCGCTGACTACGCGTTCAGCGGCAGCATCCTGTTCGAAGCTGCCGAGGGAGGCCCTGACACAGTCCCGGATGGTAGGGCCGCGCCCGGACGCGGCGATCAGGGCGAGAAGGCGACCTGATGGATCGGCGGAAGGTGCGCCGAGACGAGGCGCCAGCGATCGCCGCCGCTCTCGGAGATCCAGAGGTCGCCGGTCGTCGAGCCGAAGGCGAGCCGCTCCCCCGTCTCGTCCACCGCCAGGCCGTGGCGGTAGACGAGGTCGTAGGCGTGCTCCTGCGGGAGGCCCTCGCGCAGCACCTCGAAGCTCCGGCCGCCGTCCCGCGTCCGCGCCACGACGAGCCGCCCCTCCACCGGGACGCGGCGCTCGTCCTTCACGGCGGGAACGAACCAGGCCGTCTGCGGGTCCTTCGGGTGCACCGCCACCGCGAACCCGAACTTGGACGGACGGACGGCGGTGATCTCGCTCCAGGAGAGCCCGCCGTCCGTCGTCCGGAAGACGCCATTATGGTGCTGCGCCCAGACGACGTCGGGCTGGGAGGGTGACTGCGCCAGGTGGTGGACGTCCTGGAGGTTGGGGTCCTCGCGCTTGTCGGGCGGCATGTACTCCGCGTACATGCCGCTCGCGCGCAGCGCCCAGCTCTCGCCCGCGTCGGCGGTGAACCAGACGCCGCCGCAGGAGATCCCGCAGTGAAGCTTCCGCGCGTCGCGCGGGTCGACGCAGATGGAGTGCAGGCCGGGCTGGTCGTAGCCGCCGCCGAACCAGGCCTTCCGCTCGGGGCGATCCCAGAGCCCGCGGACGAGCTGCCACGACGCCCCGCGGTCACTGGCGCGGAAGAGCGCGGCGGGGATGGTGCCGGCCCAGAGGAGGCCCGGCTCGCGCGCGCCGCCGGCCGCGAGCGTCCAGATCTGGCTGACCGAGGGCGCCTTCGACGGCGCGTCCCCGGCTTCCTTCGAGTCCGGCTCGGCCGGGAAGCTCGGGGCCTGGATCTCCGTGAACGTCAGGCCGCCGTCGTCCGAGCGGTGGAGCTTCACCCCGAAGTGGCCGAGGTTGAGCGCGGCGTAGATCGTGCGATCGCGGCCGTCCTCGAGCACCGCCGTGACGGGGTCGCCGAGGAACGAGACGCGCGCGACGTTCCAGCCGTCCGTCCCGCGCTCGAGCCGGAACAGCCCCTTGCGCGTCGCCACCTGGATCGCGTCGCTCATGCCCTAGCCTCCCGAGAGCGCCTGCATGACGTGGAGCTCGCTCGAGGGCGTCACGGCGTCCGAGAGCCGCTCGCGATCCCGGATGAGCTCCCCGTCCACGAAGACGACCACGTGCTGCCGCAACCGGCCCTGGTCGTCGAGCACGTACCCGCGCAGGCGCGGGTTGTCCTGGAAGACCTCGTCGAGCGCCTCGCGCACGGTGGCGCCTCTCACCGAGGAGGGAGGCGCCGAGAGGTGGCGCTGCAGGACGTTCGTGAAGGTGACCTGCGCCATGCCGGTGACCTCCTCACGCTCTTACCCAGGCGCCCCGGTCCGTGCCACGGGGGCTCGGCGCGGTCTTCACGTGAGGGTTGCGGCGAGGGGGCGCGCGCCCTAGTTCCAGGCAAACCACCGGGAGACGACCATCATGAAGGCGTACGCCGCTCAGTCCGCCACCTCGCCGCTCGCGCCCTTCGAGATCGCGCGCCGCGACGCCGGCGAGCACGACGTCCGGATCGACATCGCGTACTGCGGCGTCTGCCACTCCGACGTCCACCAGGTGCGCGACGAGTGGGGCGGCTCGATGTACCCGATGGTCCCCGGCCACGAGATCGTGGGGCGGGTGTCGCGGGTCGGAACGCAGGTGCAGCGCTTCAAGGAGGGCGACCTGGCCGGGGTCGGCTGCATGGTCGACTCGTGCCGTGTCTGCGAGAGCTGCAAGCGCGACCAGGAACAGTTCTGCCAGCGCGGCGCGGCGATGACCTACAACGGCACCGAGATGGACCGGAAGACGCCGACCTACGGCGGCTACTCGGCCTCCATCGTGGTGGACGAGCGCTTCACCCTGCGCATCTCGGAGAAGCTGGATCTCTCTCGCGCGGCGCCGCTGCTCTGCGCGGGCATCACGACCTACTCGCCGCTCCGCCGCTGGAACGCGAAGCCCGGGAGCCGGGTGGGCGTGGTCGGCCTGGGCGGCCTCGGGCACATGGCGGTGAAGCTCGCGGCGTCGATGGGGGCCGAGGTGACGATGCTCTCCACCTCGCGGAAGAAGGAGGGCGACGCGCGGCGGCTCGGCGCGCACGCCTTCGCCGTCACGACCGAGGACGCCACCTTCAAGAAGCTCTCGGGCCGCTTCGATCTCGTCATCGACACCATCTCGGCGCCGCACGACCTGAACAAGCATCTCGGCATGCTGCGCATCGGCGGTGCCATGGTGCTCCTCGGCGTCCCGCCCACGCCCGCGCCGCTGCACGCCTTCTCCCTCATCGGCGGCAACAGGATCCTCGCCGGCTCGCTCATCGGCGGCATCGCCGAGACGCAGGAGATGCTCGACTACTGCGCCGAGCACGGGGTCGCCTCGGACGTGGAGGTCATCCCCGTCCAGAAGATCAACGAGGCGTACGAGCGGATGATCCGCGGCGACGTCCAGTACCGGTTCGTCATCGACATGAAGACCCTCTGACCGAGGGAAGGAGCGCCCATGGGCACGATGATCTCTTTTCCGCGCACGACCCGCGGCACGGCGCAGGGCTACCTCGCCGAGGCGAAGGAGGCGAAGGCGCCCGGGGTCGTGGTGATCCAGGAGTGGTGGGGCTTGCAGAGCCAGATCAAGGCGACCTGCGACCGGCTCGCCGAGGCGGGCTTCACCGCGCTCGCGCCGGACCTGTACGAGGGGAAGGTCGTCCCGTACCACGACGGCGCGGCGGCCGCGAACGCCGCCATGAGCACGCTCGACTTCAAGGCGGCGACCGCCGAGATCGTGCGCGGCGCCGTGCGCCACCTCAAGGCGCGCGGGCCGAAGGTGGGCCTCACCGGCTTCTGCATGGGCGGCGCGGTGGCCGTCATCGGCGCGGTCCACATCCCGGAGGTGGACGCCGCGGTGACCTTCTACGGCTTGCCGCCGGAGGAGGTCGCGGCCCCGAAGGACGTCCGCGTGCCGCTGCAGGGCCACTTCGCGACGAAGGACGACTGGTGCACGCCGGACGTGGTGAACGCGTTCGAGCAGAAGCTGAAGACGGCCAAGAAGCGGTACGAGCTCTACCGCTACGAGGCGCACCACGCGTTCATGAACTCGGACCGCAAGGAAGTGTACGACCCCAGGGCGGCGAAGCTCGCGTGGGAGCGGTGCGTGGCGTTCTTCGAGAGCGAGCTCGGGTAGGGGCTGGGCTGATCAGGCTGCGCGCGCAGCCGGCCTGCGGTCGGACCGGCGGGCGGGGCGGAGCCCCAGCCGCGCCGGGCGGAGCGCCATCATGGCGAGGCGCCCTCTGCCCCCGGTCGAGAAGGTCGCTCCCGCCGCGAGGACGTGATCCTGCGGGTCGCCCTCGACCGTGACCCACACCTCTCCCGAGAGGCAGACAAGCTCGACGCCGGGCCCGCCCACCTCGAAGCTCCAGGCCTCGTCCTCTTCCAGCATGATCTCGATGGGCCGGGGGGGGACCGCGCCCCGCCACCCCAGCACCCATCGCAGGCCATCCAGCCCCCACAGTCGATCCGTCGCGATCATGGCTTCCTCCATCGAGAGGGAGAGGATGCCGTGTTCGCCGGCTCCAGAACAGATTCACCTGCTGCGATGTGTGAGCAGCACAGTCTGATCCCGGGCGGGACTGTGCTGGTCGGAGCCGTCGCCAGCTGTGCCTGTCCGGGCACCCCGCGGCTTGCTATGACGGCAGGGAAGGGACCCACGCCATGGACCTCCACTCCCACTCCAAGCTGTACGAGAGGGTGGCCGCCAGCATCACTGCCGCCATCGAGTCGGGCGCACTGCGGCCTGGTGATCGAATCCCCTCCGTCCGGCGACTCAGCCAGCAGCACCGGGTCAGCGTCTCGACGGTGCTCCAGGCTTACGCGCAGCTCGAGGCGGGGGGCGTCCTCGAGGCGCGCCCGCAGTCCGGCCACTACGTGAGGGCGCCGCGGGCGCTCCCCGAGCCGCGCGCCACGCGACCGCCCCAGGAGACCTCGCCTGTGAGCCTATCTTCGCTCGTGGCGAGCATGTACTCGACCTGCGGCTACGCCGAAGCGACGGCCGTCGGCTTCGGCGCAGCCTACACGCCATTCTCGCTGCTTCCGACGAGGCAGCTCCGCAAGCTGTTCGCCGCCGCGGCGCGAGAGGCCGAGCACGGTGGCGCCGAGTACGACGCCCCGCCCGGCCATCTCCCACTCCGCCAGCAGATCGCGCGCCGCTCGCTCGAGTGGGGCTCGGCGCTCTCCCCCGACGACTTCATCATCACGTACGGGGCGACCGAGGCGCTCAACCTGTCCCTGCTCGCGGTCGCGCGGCGGGGCGACACCGTCGCCATCGAGTCGCCCACCTTCTTCGGCATCCTGCAGATGCTGGAAGCCCACGGGTTGCGCGCGCTCGAGATCCCCACCGACCCGCGCGACGGCATGCAGCTCGACGTCCTCGAGACCGGGCTGAAGCGGCACCGGGTGGCCGCGGTGCTCGCCGTCACCAACTTCTCCAACCCCCTCGGCAGCTGCATGCCCGACGCGAACAAGGAGAAGCTCGTGGGCATGCTGGCGCGCAGGGAGATCCCGCTCATCGAGGACGACATCTTCGGCGATCTCCACCACGGCCCCACCCGGCCGCGGGTGGCCAAGTCCTTCGACCGGCGAGGGCTGGTGCTGCTGTGCGGCTCGTTCTCGAAGACGCTCGCCCATGGCTACCGCGTCGGCTGGGTGGCGCCCGGCCGTTTCCAGGACCGCGTCCAGCTGCTCAAGTTCTCGCAGACCGTCGCGACCACCACGGTCCCGCAGCGGGCCATCGCCCGGTTCCTCGAGGGCGGCGGCTACGATCGCCACCTGAGGACGCTGCGGCGCAGCCTCGCCGAGTCGATGCACCGCATCGCCGCCGGCGTGGCCGAGCACTTTCCGAAGGGGACACGGATCTCTCAGCCGAGGGGCGGGACCGTCCTCTGGGTCGAGCTGCCGCGGAAGGTGAGCGCGCTCGAGCTCCACCGGCGCGCGCTGGCCGAGGGGCTGAGCATCGCACCTGGCCCGATCTTCTCGGCGCGCCAGCGCCTGACCAACTTCATCCGGCTGAGCACGGCTCAGGAGTGGAACGGACGGGTGGAGGCGGCGCTGGTGCGCCTCGGCCAGCTCGCCGACGAGCTGGCGTGATGGCCGTGCTCGGTTGCGCTGGTCCCGTGAACGAGCCCGCGCCCGTGCCCGCGCCCGGCTTCTTTCGGGCTCGGACTCGGGCTCGGACTCGGGCTCGGGGCTCGGGGCTCACTCCAACTGGGCAGCGCCATGACTCGGAGCCGACTGGTGCTCGCGCGACGTCAAGGCGCGATGAGCACGAGTCTCGGGAAATAGGTGCGGTACCGGCGCGCGTCCCGGGTCAGGAGCTGGTGCCCGGCGACCGCCGCGTGAGCGCCGATGTAGAAGTCAGGGAGCGGCACGACGCGCCGTCCACCGCGCCGCCGGTACGCGAGGAAGCTCTTCCCTGCCAGGAAGGCCGCCTCGTACGGAAGGGGGTCACGCCGGTAGAGCTCGGGTGGCAGCGCCTCCTCGAGATCCTCGACGCGATCGAATCCGACGGAGATCTCGGCGAAGACGATCGGATTGATGACGAGGATGGACTCGTCGGCGGCACGAGCGAGCGCCTGCGCTGACCAGGTTCCCCACGTCGGGTCCGCGGTGGCCACGTCCAGGATGACGTTGCTGTCGACGAGGACGGCCATCAGCGCTGGCGCGTGAGCGCCATGATCTCGTCCGTGCTCATCTGGACGGTCGCCCTGCCGCGCAGGCGGCCGACCGCGGTGGCGCCCCGCCCCTCGCGTCGTGGAGCCTTGGCGCGCCGGATCCGGACCGCCTTGCCGTCCAGCTCGAACTCCACCTCGGTGTGGGGCAGGAGCCCTGCCTTCTCGCGGAGCTCCACGGGGATCGTCACCTGGCCCTTGGTCGTGATGCGCATGCCGAGCTCCTCCTACTCTTACCCGTAGAAGTAATACCATGGGAATGGCGGAGCAAGCGCTCCAGGGGCGATGTCGAGGAGTACCGGACGAAGCGGCAGCCGGAATCATCCCTTGTCGAGGCATGGCAGGTGATCAGCAAGCTTGCCGCTACGCGGCGGGTGCGATGGGGTTCAGCGGGACAGCGCCACGCCTGCCGTCGTCGGCGTCGGGCACGCATTGAGGCACCGGACGGCGTGCGCAGAGCCCACGGTCACGTCGATGGAGCGCGAGGCGTAACCGGGGGCCGAGACCTCGAGCGTGAAGGTCTCCGACGCGCCGACGTCGCATACGACGGCCGCATCCGCCTTCGTGCAGGCCATGCCGTCGCGGGAGGCGACGGCGTCGGGGATCGCGACGCCCGTCGCCGCATCGGTGACATGGAGCGTGATCGCCACGAATGGGCATAGACAGTGCCTGCTCGTCATCTCGCCGCCGCACGCGGCGGAGAGCAGGGCAATCGCGAGCCACCTCGAACCGATTGGGTGAAAGTACTGCTCCTGGCGACGGCGCCGCTACGCTCAGGGCGAACGGAAATGTGGCCGACGGCCGGCGAACGAAATCAGTGAACGCGACTGCCCCTCTCCCCGGCCCTCTCCCCGCTTCGCGGGGCGAGGGGCACGGGGCGCTGCGGCGGCAGCTGTTGCGTTCCTACCCGCTCACCGTCTCCTTCGCCTCCTCGCCGTTGAACCCGGTCTCCTTCACGCGCCGGCGGCGCACGGCGGCGGCGAGGGACTCGAGGACGCGGACCGTGTCCTCCCAACCGATGCAGCCGTCGGTGATGCTCTGGCCGTAGGTGAGCTGCTTGCCCGGCATGAGGTCCTGACGGCCCGCCACGAGGTGGCTCTCGATCATGACTCCGAAGATGCGCTCGTCGCCCCCGCCGACCTGCTCGCCGACGTTCTCGCAGACGGGGATCTGGTTCTCCGGCTTCTTCTGGCTGTTGGCGTGGCTCGCGTCGATCATGAGCCGCTGCGCGAGGCCCGCCTTGGCGATCTCCTGGCACGCCGCCTCGACGCTGCCGGCGTCGTAGTTGGGCGCCTTCCCGCCGCGCAGGATGATGTGGCAGTCCTCGTTCCCGCCGGTGGAGACGATGGCGGAGTGCCCACCCTTCGTGACGGACAGGAAATGGTGCGGCTGCTGCGCCGCCTTGACGGCGTCGATCGCGATCCGGACGCTGCCGTCGGTGCCGTTCTTGAAGCCGACCGGGCAGGAGAGGCCCGACGCGAGCTCGCGGTGGACCTGACTCTCCGTCGTGCGCGCGCCGATGGCGCCCCACGCGACGAGGTCCGCGATGTACTGCGGCGTGATCATGTCGAGGTACTCGCACCCCGCCGGCAGGCCCAGCTCGTTGATGTCGAGGAGGAGCTCGCGCGCGAGCCGCAGGCCGCGGTTGATCGCGAAGCTGCCGTCGAGGCTGGGGTCGTTGATGAGCCCCTTCCACCCCACCGTCGTGCGCGGCTTCTCGAAGTAGACCCGCATCACGATCTCGAGGTCGGCGGCGAGGCGCTTCCGCTGCTCGAGCAGGCGGGCGGCGTAGTCCTTGGCCGCGCGGACGTCGTGGATGGAGCAGGGGCCGACCACGACCACCAGGCGGTCGTCCATCCCGTGGAGCACCCGGTGGACGCCCTCGCGCGTGTCGTGGACGGCGGCGGAGGCCTTCTCGGTGCAGGGAAACTCGCGGATGAGGTGGGCCGGTGGCGCCAGCTCGGCGATCCCCTTGATGCGCAGGTCGTCTGTTCGGTACGGCATGCTGCTCTCCAGGTGGTGAACGGACATACTACCCGAGGCCTTGACGAACCTGGGGCAGATCGAGAGTGTTCCGCTCCATGGAACAGCGCGGACACGAGCAGCCGCAACCGGCCGGTCCGCCTCGCAGCGGGCTCCGCCGTCCGAGCCGGGCGCCCTGGATCGTCCTGGCCCTCGTCCTCCTCGCCGCGGCCGGCGCCGCCCTCTGGTGGTTCCGGCAGCAGGAACGCGCCCTCACCACGCCGCCGGGAGCGCCCACGCCGCCCGCTGTCGAGACGACGCCCTCCGTCCCGGCGCCGGTGCCGGCGGTGGACCCGAACCGCGTCCAGAAGCTCCTCGAGGCGGTGTCGCCGCACGCGCTCTTCCGGCGCGGACTCGCCGAGGGTGACCTCACGCGGCGCTGGGTGGTCGTGACCGACAACCTGGCGGAGGGCGTCTCCCCTCGCAAGCAGCTCGCCTTCCTCGCTCCGGCCGGCGCCTTCTCCATCGCGACCCGCCGCGGCGAGACCGTGATCGCTCCCGGGTCGTACCAGCGCTACGACGCGTTCGGCGACGCGGTCGCCTCGGTGGACGCGGCGGCGCTCGTGAAGGTCTACCGCGAGCTCCACCCCGTGCTCGAGGCGGCGTACCGCGCGCTCGGCTATCCCGGCGCCTCGCTCGACGCGGTGAGCCTGCGCGCGCTGCGGCGGATCGAGGCGGCGCCGGTGAAGGACGGCGACGTCGCCGTGAAGGGCGATCGCGGCGTCTTCGTCTTCGACGACCCCAGGCTCGAGGAGCTCGGGGAGGTCGAGAAGCACCTCCTCCGCATGGGGCCGCGCAACACGCGCCTCCTGCAGGCGAAGGCGAAGGAGATCGCGCAGGCGCTGGCGGCTCCGGCGACGCCTTGAAGCGGGCGCGATCCCTGCATCCGGGGAGCTCGACGATCGTGGCCGGTCGGCGGGAGGCTCGGAATGACGGTGTTTCCGATGATGGCGCGTGTCCTGATGGCGCTGGGATGCATGTGGCTGTGCAGCCACATGCCAGGGAAGAAGGCAGCCGTCGCGCTCGCCGCGCCCATCGATCGCGTGACACTCGTCCCGGGTCCCCCGGCTGTGGGCTTGGACGGGGAGGGCTGCCGGCCTAGCTTGCGACCATGACCTGGCTGGCGCTCTCCACCTTCGTGCTCGTCTTCACGCTGTCGCTCGCCCGCCGCCGCCGCGACGTCTTCGTGGTGCTGCCGTCGGAGACCATCTCGACGATGCACACGACGATGTCTCGCCGGCGCACGTCGAGGACGAAGTTCGCGCTCCAGGCGGCGAACGAGATCCTGCACTGAGGATCCCGGGGTTGCGGGCGGCTCACGGCGCGAGCGCGCGCTGGAACGCCTCCGGCATCTTGACGACCTTGCGCGTGGCGTAGTCGAACCAGAGCATCCCCGTCTTCACCCGCGCGATCTCGGCGCCATTCGCCACGTCGGTCATGCGGTAGAGGAGGTCGAAGCTCCTCGTCCTCACGTCCGCTGCGCCGAGCTCCACCCTGAGCACCATGCCGTAGTGCCCCTCCGCCCGGTACGCGACCATCGCGTCCGCCATGACGAGGCCCACGCCGGCGATGTCGAGCTCGTCCGTGAAGCCGCGCGCGACGATGAAGCGCAGCCGCGCCTCCTGGGCCAGGGAGAGCACCGCGTCGTTCCCGAGGTGCCCTCCGTAGTTGACGTCGTCGATGCGGACGGGCAGCTCGGTCGTGAACAGGACCGGCTGCGGAAGGTCGATCTCCACGCGTGCCATGCCGCCAAGTTGAGCCCAACCGCCCTCCGGATGCCAGCGCCCGAGAAGACAAAACGGCCCGGACCGCGGCGGGGGCCAGCGGTCCGGGCCGTAGGGCCCGCGGCGTCGTGGCGCTATTTCAAGTTGGGCCGCGGCCTTTCTCCGAGAGTCGTCCTGCGCTCCAGCGAGGCGAGGAGCTCCCAAGCGCGTCGCACGATCCCCAGCAGCATCTTCATCGTGTCCCCCTGGACTGTGAGTGCGGGGACGCTATCAAGCTTCCGCTGCGACGGCCAGCGGGAGCGCCTCCGCCTCGTCGAGGACGTCGGGCAGGGCCTTCCGGTCGAGCATGGCCCGGGCGCGCTCCACGTCGAGCTCGCCCTCCCAGCGCGAGACCGCCACCGAGGCGACCCCGTTGCCGATGAGGTTCGTGATGGCGCGCGCCTCCGACATGAACCGGTCCACGCCGAGGAGGAGCGTGAGGCCCGCCACCGGGATGTTGCCGACGGCGGACAGCGTCGCCGCGAGCGTGATGAACCCACCGCCCGTCACCGCCGCCGCGCCCTTGGAGGTGAGGAGGAGGACGGCGAGGATCTCGAGCTCCTGACCCAGCGTGACGTGGGTGTTGGTCGCCTGCGCGATGAAGAGCGTGGCCAGCGTCAGGTAGATGGAGGTTCCGTCCAGATTGAAGGAGTAGCCCATCGGCACGACCAGGCCGACCACCGGCTTCCCGCAGCCGAGCTTCTCCATCTTCCGCATCATGAGGGGGAGCGCCGACTCGGACGAGCTCGTCCCGAGGACGATCAGGATCTCCTCCTTGATGTACCGGATGAACTTGAAGATGTTGAGCCGGCACACGAGCATCACCACGCCGAGCACGAGGAAGACGAAGAGGACGCTCGTCGTGTAGAAGGTCCCGACCAGCTTCGCGAGCGAGAAGAGCGTCTTCACCCCGTACTTGCCCACCGTGAAGGCCATCGCGCCGAAGGCGCCGATGGGGGCGACGCGCATCACGATGCCCACGATCCTGAAGAGGATCGCGGAGAGGCCGTCCACGAACTGGAGCACGACCTTCGCGTAATCGCCCTTGAGGCCCGCCAGCGCGACGCCGAACAGGATCGAGAAGAACAGCACCTGGAGGATCTCGCCGCGCGCGAACGCGTCGGCGACGTCCTTCGGGATGATGTTCATGACGAAGTCCATCGTCGACAGGTGCGCCGACGGCGCCGTGTAGCTGGCGATCGCCTTCGTGTCGAGCGTCGCCGGGTTCACGTTCATCCCGGCGCCCGGCATCAGCACCTTGCCCACCACGAGGCCGATGACGAGCGCGATGGTGGTGAGGACCTCGAAGTAGATGATGCCCTTCAGGCCGACGCGACCGACCTTCTTGAGATCGCCCATCTTCGCGATGCCCGTGACGACCGTGGAGAAGACGATGGGCGCGATGAGCATCTTGACGAGCTTGATGAAGCCGTCGCCCAGGGGCTTCATCTGCGTGCCGAGCGCCGGGTAGAAGTGCCCGACGAGCGCGCCGATGATCACGGCGGTGATCACCTGGAGGTAGAGACTGCGGGAGAAGCGCTTCACGTGGTCCTCCTGCGGCACTCGAGCCGCCCGTCGAGCCGGGCCGTACGACGCGGTGCGTCGCCAAACCCTTGATTCCGAACGCTTTCCTCTTGAGCACGGATGGTGCCGTCCGGCGCGATCCGCGCCCCGATGACGAAACGCCGCGTCGCCGCTGGATCTCTCGGCCGCGGTCGCCAACGCGCGGGCGGCGAAGGGGTATGGCGATCGGAATGGACTTGCGGCGAGAACGGGCGCTTTACGCTGCGCTCACGGCGGCGCCAGCGCGCGATGCCTTCGGGAATGTCATTCCCGGCGGCATACCGGTTCGCGGCGACTCCGCTACTCCCGCCGGTACGACTTGAGCCGTTTCGAGAGCGCGGGCTGCGAGATGCCGAGCAGGCGGGCGGCCAGCGTCTGGTTGCCGTCGGCGCGCGCCATCGCCTCGTGCACGAGCAGCTCCAGGCTCTCGTCGAAGCTCGGCAGGCGCTCCATCCCGGAGAAGGGGTTCTTCTCCGATCCGCCGTCGCCCGGGGGCGCGTCGCGCCCGTCGCGCCGGTGCCCGATCGCGTCGAGGAAGGAGTCCATCGAGAGGACGCGGTCCTTGTGGACGCTCACCGCGTCGAACACCATCGCCTTGAGCTCGCGCACGTTCCCCGGGAAGTCGTGGGTCGCGAGGAGCTGCGCGAGCTGCCGGGGCGCGGTGGGCTTCTTCTTCCCGAGCGAGCGCGCCGCCTCCTCCAGGAAATGGTCGAGCAGGAGCGGCACGTCGCCCTTGCGCTCGCGCAGCGGCGGCACGCGGACGCGGTGCGTGCGGAGGCGGTAGTAGAGGTCGCGGCGGAAGAGGCCCGCCTTCTCCTTGGCCGTGAGGTCCTGGTGCGTCGCCACGATGACGCGCGCCTTGACCCGCTTCGGCCGGTCGCTGCCGAGCTGGAAGTACTCGCCGTCCTGCAGGAACCGGAGCAGCTTCACCTGGGAGGCGACGCTGAGGTCGCCGATCTCGTCGAGGAAGAGCGTGCCGTCCGCCGCCTCCTCCACGACGCCGCGGCGCGGCTGGTCGGCGCCGGTGAACGCGCCGCGCACGTGGCCGAAGAGCGTGTCGGCGAAGACCGGGTCGTCGAGCCCCGCGACGTTCACCGCCACGAGCGCGCCGCGGCAGCCGGAGAGCTGGTGGGTCGCGCGCGCGATGAGCTCCTTGCCGACGCCGCTCTCGCCGGTGATGAGGAGCGGCTGCGGGCTGCGCGCCACCGCCTCGATGTACGAGAAGAGCGTCCGCATCGTCGCGTCGCTCGTCACGATCCCGGAGAAGGCCTCGGGGTGCTGGGGCGCGCCGGCGAGCAGCCGGCTCGTCATCTCGATGTTCTCGCGCTGCAGCTCCTGCATGCGCACCGCGCGCAGGACCCCCGCCACGAGCCGGTCCTCCTCGTCCGTCTTCACGTGGTAGTCGAAGGCGCCGAGCTTCACGCACCGCACGGCCGTCTCGACCTGGTTCATGCCGCTCACGACGATGACCGAGACGTCGGGGTGGTCGGCCGCGATCCGCGCGAGGAGGTCCTCGCCCGAGAGGTGCGGCATGGTGAGGTCGAGCAGGACCACGCCGACGTCGTGGCCGTCGAGGATCTCCATCACGCGCCGCGCGTCGTCGCAGGTGACGAGGTGGGTGAGCCCGGCGGAGCGCTCGAGCGTCATGCTGAGCGAGCGCAGCCAGGCCACCTCGTCGTCCACGAGGAGGATGCCGAAGGCCGGGGACATCCGCTCGCTCATGCCGCCGCCTCCGACGAGATCCCGGGGAGCGCGAGCGAGGCGGTCGTGCCGGCGCCCACGGTGGAGCGGAACTGGAGCGTGCCGCCGTGCTCCTTCACGATGCGCGCCGACACCGAGAGCCCGAGCCCGGTCCCGCCCGTGTCGCGCTTCGTCGTGAAGAACGGGTCGGTGAGGCGGGACAGGTTCTCCGGCGGGATGCCCACGCCCTCGTCCGTCACCTCCAGGATCACCTCGCCGCGCGCGGCGTCGTGGCGCGTCGCGAGGCGGACGGCGCGCTCCGGATCGGGGAGCGCCTGGCAGGCGTTGACGAGCAGGTTCACGATGACCTGCTCGATGCGCTGCGAGTTGCCGCGGACGCGCGGGAGGCCCTGCGCCAGCTCCACCGTGAAGTGGCGCGTCGCCTTCCGGATGGAGTTGTCGACGAGCCGCACGGCGGCGGCGGCGACGGCGTTCAGGTCGACGGGCTCGAGGGCCGGCGCGTCCTCGCGCCGGGCGAAGCTCTTGAGGTCGTCCACGATGTGCTTGATGCGGCGGCCGCCGGCCAGCATCTCGTCGAGCATGCAGGGCAGCTCCTCCCGCATCCGGTCGTAGGGGAGACCCGCGAGCGAGAACGACGGGCCGAGCTCCTCGCGGCGCGCGTCGAGCGCCTCGCACGCGTCGAGGAGGGCGGCCTTCAGGATCGGCATGTTGAGGAGGATGTAGCCGTTCGGGTTGTTGATCTCGTGGGCGACGCCCGAGACCAGCACCCCGAGCGCGGCCATCTTGTGCGCCTGCACGAGCTGCTGCTGGTGCTCGCGCAGCTCCTCCTCCGAGCGCTTCCGCTCGGCGACCTCGCGCGCCAGCGACTCGGTGCGCTGCGCGACGACCTTCTGGAGCGAGCGCGACCACAGCACCGTCCCGCCGAGCACGAGGAGGAGCGGGACGAGCGCGAGGCTGACGTACTTCACGATCGTGCCGAGGCCGGGGCCGCGCGGCTCGAGCACGCCCAGCCAGCGGTCCTGGATGGCGTCGTAGCGGCCGGTCTTCTTGAGGATCGCGAGGCCCTCGTCGAAACGGGCCAGGAGCTCCCCGTTCCCCTTCTTCACCGCGTACCCGTAGCGCTCGGCCGCCACGCGCCGGGCCACCGGCACGACGTTCGTGAGGTGCAGCTCGCGGGTGATGTGGATGCCGGGCAGGAGCGCCAGCGCCACGTAGTCGTGCTGCCCGGAGGCGAGGAGCCGCAGGGCGTCGGCCGGCGTGCCGGTGCGGACGAGGTCGGCGCCGAACCCGCGCCGGGTGAGCGTCTCGTCCATGATCCCGCCCCCGAAGACGATCACCTCCTTCCCGCGCAGCTCGTCGAGCGAGCCGACCGCCGGCGTCTCGCGGCGGGCGAAGATGGCGTGCTGGATGATGGCGTGCGGCGGCGCGAAGTCGAGGTCCTTCGTCCGCTCCTGCGAGTAGGTGATGCCCTGCAGGATGTCGATCTGGCCGGAGAGCAGGCCGGCCCGCATCTCCGACCACGTGCCGGACCGGAGCTCGACCGACATGCCCATCACCTCGGCGATGGCGCGGGTGAGGTCGACGTTGAAGCCGGCGGGATGACCGCCCTGGTCCACGAACTCGTAGGGCGGGTAATCGCGGTCGAGCCCGACCACGACGGCGCGTCCGGGGGCGTCGTCGAGCGGCTGGGCGCCGGCGCGAGGCGCGGCGAGCGCCAGCACGCCCGCCAGGGCGACGAGCGCGAGGGGGTGGCGCGGTGCCGTCACGGAGCGACACGCTACGCCGAGGCCGCCGGCGTGGACAAGGACGGCGCGCGCCCGCGCCGCGACGTCAGCGCGACCCGGGCTCACCCGCCTGCTGCTCGGCGCCGGGCTCGAACAGGCGCAGGTACTCGCCGTAACCCTCCTCCGCGAGCTTCTCCACCGGGATGAAGCGGAGGGCAGCCGAGTTCATGCAGTAGCGCTGCCCGGTCGGCGCCGGCCCGTCGCGGAAGACGTGCCCGAGGTGCGACCCGGCCAGCGCGGAGCGCACCTCGGTGCGTGCCGCCACGAGCCTGTGGTCGGCGCACGTCGTGACCCTCGACGGGTCGAGCGGCCGGGTGAAGCTCGGCCACCCGGTGCCCGAGTCGTACTTGTCGAGGGAGCTGAAGAGCGGCTCGCCCGAGACCACGTCCACGTAGATCCCGGGACGGTGGTTGTCCCAGTACGCGTTGCGGAAGGGCGCCTCGGTGCCTTCGTCCTGCGTCACCTCGTACTGCTCGCGGGTGAGCCGCGCGCGCAGCTCGTCGTCCGACGGCTTCTGGTAGCTCGACATGGTCGCCTCCGTGCGAGGCGATCTCCTAGCGCCGCAGGCCTCGCCCCGCCGCTCGCGGGAGGGGTCCCCGGAGCCTGCGCCCGCTTCAGGCGCGGGCGAGGTAGTCGAGGGCGGCGACGATGCCGCCCTTCTGGAAGGGGATGCCGGCGAGCGCGAGGCCCATCTCGACGCCGGAGAGCGTGCCCGCCAGCATGAGGTCGTTGAAGTCGCCGAGGTGGCCGATCCGGAACGCCTTGCCCTTCAGCTTGCCGAGGCCGGTGCCGAGCGACATGTCGAAGCGCTCGAGGACGGTCTTCCGCAGCGCGTCCGCGTCGTGGCCGGCGGGCGCGAGCACCGCCGTGAGCGAGTTGCTGTACTCCTCGGGGTTCGCGCAGACGAGCTCGAGCCCCCACGCGCGCACCGCGCGCCGGGTCGCCTCGCCGTGGCGCGCGTGGCGGGCGAAGACGTTCTCGAGCCCCTGCTCGCGCAGCATGGCGAGCGCCTCGCGCAGGCCGTAGAGCAGGTTCGTGGCGGGCGTGTAGGGGAAGAAGCCGCCCTTGCCGTCGCGGAGCATGGGCTCCCAGTCCCAGTACGAGCGCGGCAGCTTGGCGCTCTTCGAGGCAGCGAGCGCCTTGGCGCTGATGGCGTTGAAGCCGAGGCCCGGCGGGAGCATCAGCCCCTTCTGCGAGCCGGTCAGCGTCACGTCCACGCCCCACTCGTCGTGGCGGTAGTCGAGGCAGCCGAGCGACGACACGGTGTCCACGAGCAGCAGCGCCGGGTGGCGGGCCGCGTCGATCGTGCGCCGGACCTGGGGGATGCGGGTGGCGACTCCGGTCGAGGTCTCGTTGTGGACCACCGCCACCGCCTTGATGGCGTGCCCGCCGTCGGCGGCGAGCTTCCCCTCGACCACCGCCGGGTCGACGCCATGCCGCCAGTCGCCCGGCACGAGCTCGACGTCGAGCCCGAAGCGGACCGCCACGTCGCGCCACAGCGTCGCGAAGTGGCCCGTCTCGAACATGAGGACCTTGTCGCCCGGCGAGAGCGTGTTCACGAGCGCCGCCTCCCACGCGCCCGTGCCGGACGACGGGTAGATCACGACGGCCCCGCTCGTCTTGAAGACGAGCTGCATCCCCTCGAGGACCTCGCGCCCGAGCTTCCCGAACTCGGGGCCGCGGTGGTCGATCGTCGCCTGGGCGATCGCGCGCAGCACGCGATCGGGCACGTTGGTCGGCCCCGGGATCTGCAGGAAGTGGCGTCCGCTCCTGGCGCTCATGGTCGTGACCTCCGCCGCGTGATCGGATAGGGCCCGCGATGCCGCATCGCGAGTGTACCCGGGGCACGCTCGCGCAGCGAGGGTTGAAGCGCGCGAGCGGCGGCGGACGAGCTCGTGAGCGAAGGCCCATGACGGCCGCGCCGCGCAGACGGTGTCGTCGCGCGGCGCGGGGGTGTCGGGACCGACGGCGAGTCAGAGCTCCCGGTCGGTTACTGAGGCGGCAGCCACACGCACGAGCCGCCGGTGCCGCACGTCAGGCCGGAGCAGCACGCCGACCCGGAGCTGCACGGCTGTCCGAGCGACGGGCACGACGGCCCTGTCGCGCAGCTGCCGGTGGTCTGGCCCGAAGGCACCTGACAGTACGTCCCGACGCAGCAGTCGGCGGTCGCCGTGCACGGCGCCTCCACGCTTCCGCACGTCGCCGTCGGCGGGGCGGTGCAGGTTGAGCTCGTGCAGATGCCCGAGGCGCAGTCGCTCCCCACGGTGCACGTGGTGCCGTTCGCGCCGGGGACGCCGGCGTCGGCGCCCGTGCCGCCGTCGGGCGTCCCGCCGTCGGCCGTTCCGCCATCCGGAGGCGGCGCGCTCGCGTTGGCGCAGAATCCGCCGCCGCCCTCGGGGTGGATGCAGGAGGAGCCGCTGCAGCACTCGGAGTCAGCCGTGCACGTGGCGCCGAGCAGCGTGCACGTCGTCCCGCACTTGTACCCGCCGCCAGCGGCCGGCAGGCAGGGCGCGAGATTGCAGCACTGATCGCGGAACTGGCAGGAGTCTCCGGTGGCGATGCAGCAGAGCGGGT
>DASWDS010000126.1:0-5863 GCA_036395165.1 Anaeromyxobacteraceae bacterium
CCCGAACACAGCCTCCGCCACGGCGGCGCGCGCCTCGCGCGAGAACTCGCGGTGCGCGCGCAGGAGCCGACCGAGGACGCGCTCCGCGGGCTCGCCGGCCAGCACCGCCGCGAGCGGCGCGTCGAGCGCGGGCGCGAGGCCCTGGAGCGCGCGCCAGGGAACGGTCCGCAGGCGCGCTTCGGAGGCACCATTCGTGAGGTATTACCTGTACCGTGAACTGTACGGCTCGAATATCCGGCCGGGCGCACCGCTCGCTGACGGGGAACGTGCTCACAAGGGCTGCTGGATCGCCGCGGCGGCGGTCTACGGGCTCACCGGGCGGGTCCAGTCGTCGAAGCTGTTCCACCTCGTCCTCGCGGCCGACGCGTTCGCGGCGGCGCTCTCGGCCCTCGTTGCCGTCCCGCGGCTCGGGCGCGCCGCCGCGGTCGCCTGCGCCGCCCTCGCGGCGCTCGACACGATCGCCGTGGTGCAGCTCTTCACAGTCTACGTGGACGGGCAGATCGCGTCGGCCATCACGAGACCCGCCGTACGAACATGACCCGCTACTTTGCGCATAATACACGCCAGGCCAACGTGGATCACAGTCCACCCAGTAGGTTACTCCTTGCACCACATCGCCTGGAGTGAAGCTGACCACCTGGCAATTGGGACCCGACGGACTACCGCCATTCACACATTGGTAATCCAGCAGAGCGCATGGACTGGGGTACACGAGCCCTCCAGCCGTTGTCGCGACATAGCAGGTCAGCGCAGTTGGACTAGGCAACGCGCATCCGACTCCCTCCTGAAACGTTCCACCGCACGAGCGGCCCTCCGGTCGTCGTGTTACGAATGAGTCGAATGACTACTCCGTACACGGCCGCCTTCTATACGAAGTGGCGAGGAACGTCGCTCGAATCGGCGCGGCAGATCGTGCCGTTCATTCTCGAGATCGTGCAGCCGCGATCAGTGGTGGACGTGGGCTGTGGGGTGGGGACGTGGCTCGCGGCCTTTCATGCCACAGGAGTGACGAATCTACTGGGCATCGACGGCGCGCATGTGAGACCGGAGCAGCTTCTTATTCCCCCTCACCTCTTCCGCGCAAGCGACCTCGCAGTTACCGTCGACGTGGACCAGACTTTCGACATCGCTGTGTCTTTGGAGGTGGCCGAGCACCTTCCGAAGAGTCGGGCGGAATCCTTCGTCGCCGACCTCGTGCGCCTCGCCCCTGTGGTGTTGTTCTCAGCGGCGATCCCGTTTCAGGAAGGGGAAGGACACATCAATGAGCAGTGGCCTGCTTACTGGGCGGAACTATTCGGGAGGCACGATTACGTGTCGGTGGATTGCATCAGAGATCGGTTCTGGTGCGACGAGAACGTCGAATACTGGTATGCCCAAAATACCGTACTATATGTGAGGCGTGACCGTCTCGATCAGGGCGTGGGCGCCACCACGTTGCGGGAGGCATTCAGTCGCGCGCGTCCTGGAATGCCACTTCCTCTTGTACACCCGCTCCGGTACTTGGACCTCGCGGATCCGCGGCGGATGTCTCTCGCGAGGTCCTTGAAGACAATACCAACGGTAGCTGTGTCGATGATGCTGCGACGATTGAAGAGACGCTCGTAAGGAGTCGAACGAGATGTCGCGTGTACTCCGTGCACGTCATCCTGGCGGAGCATTGCAGCTGCCGCATGGAGGTGTTCAGGACGTTCGGCGACGCGGAGCAGGCGGGCGCCCCGGAGCGCGATCCACGCTTCCAGCGAGCCGGTTCCCACCGGATGGCGCACGAGCGCGTCGCACGGCCGGTGGTCAGCCGTCGCGCGCGAATTGCGGTAGCGGCTGGCGAGCCGCGACGAGAGCGCGCGAACCGGTTCGCCGCGGGCGTCACACGACCTTCAGCCCGGCGGGAAGCCCCTCACCGAAGATGCGCTGCTCGTCGGCGGCCTCGAGGGCGACCGCCTCGCGGACGGGGCGCGCCAGCGCGTCGGGCGCGCGGGCCTCGGCGAGGACGCCAAGCGCGAGGTCGCGCGCCTCCGGCCCCACGTCGCGCGCGCGGTCGCCCGACATGCGCGCGAGCTGCGCGACGGGGAAGACGAGGTCGGGGCGCTTCACGGGGAGCGCGGCGAGGCGCTCGATCCACGCCTCCGCGACGCCCGGCCCGACGCACGCATGGCCGCTGCCGTGGAACGGCACCCGCGCGCCGAGCCGCCCGATCGCCCAGAGCAGGTGCGGCGCCGGGCCCTCGCGCCCGATCCGCTCCAGCATCGCCTCGCCCACCTCGCGCTTGCGGCCGGGCGGCACGCGCTCGAGGCTGGCGGCGAGCCGGATCATCTCGTCCACGGCCTCGGGCCGGACGCCGGCGACGCGCGGCTTCGGGCGCCGCGGATCGGCCGGCGGCAGGAAGGGCATGACCGTGTCGAGCACGCGCTCCTGCGCGGCGTCGTCGAGGCCGCCGGCGATCCGCCGCCACAGGACCCACCACGCCTGTCAGTTGTGCGGCTCGGCCTGGAACTGCAGGCCCTCGCCGAAGGCGCCGAAGGTCTCCGCGGCGCGCCACCCGTCGAGCGGCGCGCCGAACCCGGGCCGGAGCGCGTACCCGGTGAGCGAGAGCCAGAGCCGCTCGTGATCGGCGCTGCGGCGCCGCCGCGCCATCCCCGCGTGCAGCGCCGCCCAGACCTCGCGCAGCACCGGGACGTTCCAGCCCTCGCGCGGTCCGAGCACCTTCTCGAGGGCGCGGGTGAGCCCCCTCACGTCGCGCCGGTCCACCGGCGCGGCCTTCTTGCCGTAGGAGAGGTCGACGAGCGCGCGCGCCTCGGCGAAGCGCTTCGGCATGGCTGCGACCTCGGAGGGCGCGCCGTCGGATCCGCCGCCGCGGAGCCCGAACTCGAGCTTCCAGCGGGCGTCGCGGTCGAGCGCGACGCAGAAGACCTCCAGCGTGCCGATCTCGGTGAGCGCCGCGCGCAGGCGCACCGGGACCTCGCTCTTCCCCCCTCCCTCGGCGCGGAGCACCGTCTCGACGGGCGGCAGCGCCTGGAAGGAGCCCTCGTCGACCGTCACGAGGTCGCCGGGCCGCTCGAAGCGCGCGCGCGTGGTGGCGTACAGGGGGAAGCGCACCGGCCGCTCGAGGAGGAGCGAGAACGTGCGCGGCACCTCCACCTCCGTGCCCTCGTCCTGGTGGCGCGGGATGAGACAGAGCGCCTGCGCCACGTCGCCGGGCGCTTCGACGCCGACGAACCAGGCGCGGGGCGTGCCGCCGCCGATGCGCAGGCCGAGCCCGCGCCGCACGAGCGCGAACTGCGCTGCGCCGCGCGCGACCGCCACGTCGAGGCGATCGGCGTCGAGCACGCCCACCGGCGGCGCGCCGGGGAACCAGGCCGAGGCGACGTCGCGGAGCCGGTCACGGACCGCGGGCGGCGTGAAGACGCCGCCGTTGAGGAGGAGCGCATCGGGGCGCGGGAGCGGGTCCGGCCGGCCCGTGGCCTCCGCCACCTCCGCCGCGTGGTCGCGCAGGAACGCGAGCGCGTGGCGCGTGACGGCCGGATCGGACTCGTAGGGCAGGCCGAGCTCGAGGAGCCCCGCCCGGCCGCGGCGGCGCGGCGCGTCCTCGGGGCCGACCCGCGGGAAGAAGCCGTCGAGCAGGACCGACAGCACCTCGTCGCGCGCGAGCTCGGAGGAGAGCGTGGAGGCGACGAGCCGGCTGCCGCGCCCCGGCACCGCGACGGTCGCTCGCGGCGGCGCGCCGTCGCCGAGAAGATGCTCCTTCGCGGTCCGGCACGCCTGGACGAGCAGCGACCACTGCACGGCGTCGAGGCGTGTCGCGAGGCGCGCCTCCACGCGCCGCGCCAGCGTGACGTCCACGTTGTCGCCGCCGAGCAGGAGGTGATCGCCCACGGCGAGCCGGGTGAGGACGGGCACGCCGCCCTCGACCCGGACGTGGATGAGCGTGAAGTCGGTCGTCCCGCCGCCCACGTCGCAGACGAGCACGAGGCGGCGCTCGCCGAGCGCGCCCGCCAGGTCCACCCGGTGGCGGGCCGTGAAGTCGTAGAAGGCGGCCTGCGGCTCCTCGAGCAGCGTCACTCGCTCGAGCCCTGCCTCGCGCGCGGCGCGCAGCGTGAGCTCGCGCGCAACCTCGTCGAAGGACGCGGGCACGGTGAGCACGATGTCCTGGTCCGGCAGCGGGTGGCCCGGGAATCGCGCCGCCCACGCGTCGCGGAGGTGCGCCAGGTAGAGCGCCGACGCGGCGACGGGCGAGAGGCGCGAGACGCCCTCGGGCGCGCCCCACGGCAGGATGCCGGCGGTGCGATCGACGCGCGCGTGGCTGAGCCAGCTCTTCGCGGACGCGACGAGGCGGCCCGGGACGCGGGCGCCCTGCGCTCGCGCGAGCTCGCCCACGATGGCGGGAGGCTCGCCCCAGGGCAGGCGGCTCGCGCCCGGCGGGAGCTCGTGCTCGCCGGGGAGATAGGCGCTCGACGGCAGGAGGTGCCGCTCCCCGACCTCGCCCGGCGCGACGAGCTGCGGGATGGGCAGGACGCGGATCGCGTCCGCGAGGTCGCCCTCCGCCGCGAGGTCCACGTACGCGAGCGCCGTGTTCACGGTGCCGAGGTCGATGCCGACGAGGAAGCGGGAGGGGGCGCGCGCGTCCGTCAACCCTGCTGCTCCACGCCGCGCAGGTTGAACTCCACCCTCCAGGCGCGCCCCTTCGCGTCGGCGGCCTCGAGCTCGAGCGTGCCGATCTCGGTCACGTGGGCGCGGAGCGAAACGGGGACGACCTGGCCGGCCTCCCCGCTCTCGGCGGGGAGCGTCGTCTCGATGGGCGCCAGCTCGTCGAGCTCCGCCTCCCGCTCGACCACGCTGCCGGCCCGGTCGTCGCGCCGGACGGCCGAGGCGAAGAAGCGGAAGCGAGCGGGCTCGCCGACGACGAGGCCGAGCTCGCGGGACGGCAGCTCGGCGCGCGAGCCCTCCTCCATGCCCATCGGCGCCACGCAGAGCGCCTCGATGGGCGGTGGCAGGCCGGGGACCGCCGGCATGGCGGTCTCGATGCCGACGTAGTACGCGCGGGCGGTCCCGCCGCGGATCCGGATCCCACGCCCGCTCCGGACGCGGCCGTACGTCGCGCCACCCTTCGCGACGGCCAGGTCGAGGTCGACGCCCGGCAACGCGCGCGGCACGGCGCCACCCTCGGCCGCCACCCAGCCGCTCACGACCTCGAGGATGCGCCCCTCGAGCTCGCTCGCCTTCATGACGCCGCCGTTGAAGAGGAGCGCCGTCGGGTGGAGGAACGCCTTGCCCGCGAGGCGCAGGCCAGGGGCGCTCGACGCGTCGAGCGCCGCGCGGTGGCGCGCCAGGAACGCCGCGAGGTGGCGGGTGATGGCCGGGTCGGACGCGTAGGGCAGCCCGAGCGTCGTGAGCGCGCCGCGGCGCTGCGCCTCGGGGCGGGCGCTCGCGTCCACCCTGGGGAGGAACCCGTCCACCAGCGTCCCGAGGAGGTCGTCGCGGGTGAGCTCGGTCTTGAGCGCGCCGCCGACGAGGCTCGAGCCGCGGCCCGGGACCGCGACGGGCAGCTTCGCCTTCGCCGGATCCGCGAAGAGCGCCTCCTTCGCCTGGCGCGCGCCGTGCGTGAGCGCGAGGAGCTGCCAGCGGTCGATCTTCTTGCCGAAGGCGGCGAGCTTCGCCTCGAGGCGGTGCGCGAGGGCGAGGTCCATGTTGTCGCCGCCGAGCAGGATGTGATCGCCGACCGCCACGCGCTCGAGCGCGAGATCGCCCTCCCGGTCCACCACGGCGATGAGGCTGAAGTCGGTCGTGCCCCCGCCCACGTCCACGACGAGGATGAGGTCGCCCGGCGTGACGAGCTTGCGCCAGCGATCGCCCATCGCCTCCACCCAGG
>DASWDS010000127.1:0-3752 GCA_036395165.1 Anaeromyxobacteraceae bacterium
GTCAAGAACTACGGCTATTGCGAGATCTGCTCGACCGACGTCCTCAACTACGTGGCCTCCATCTTCGCGCGCGGGGACGCCAAGGACTGATGCGGTTCTCCTTCAGGAGGACGGGGGCGGCATGTCTCTGAAGATCAAGCAGGACCACGCCCGCTTCCGCGACATCGTCCGCGGCCGCATCAAGGAGAACCTCAAGAAGTACGTCCAGAAGGGAGAGATGATCGGCAAGAAGGGGAAGGAGTTCATCACCATCCCCGTCCCGACCATCGACATCCCGCACTTCCGGTTCGGCGAGAAGCAGCAAGGCGGCGTCGGGCAGGGCGAGGGCGACCCGGGCGACCCGCTCTCCCCCTCGCAGCAGGGCGACGGCTCCGGCCAGGCGGGACAGGGCGAGGGCCAGCACCTCCTCGAGGTGGACGTCTCGCTCGAGGAGCTGGCCGACATCCTGGGCGAGGAGCTGCAGCTCCCGCGCATCCAGCCGAAGGGCAAGGACCGGATCGTCGCGACCCGGCTCCGCTACACGGGGGTGGCGCCCTCGGGGCCGGAGTCGCTGCGCCACTTCAAGCGCACCTACAAGCAGGCGCTGCGGCGGCAGATCGCGAGCGGCAACTACAACCTGCTGCGCCCCATCGTCGTCCCGGTCCGGGAGGACCGGCGCTACCGCACCTGGAAGCAGGTGCCGCTCCCCGAGACGAACGCGGTCGTCATCTACATGATGGACGTCTCGGGCTCGATGGGGGACGAGCAGAAGGAGATCGTCCGCATCGAGTCCTTCTGGATCGACACCTGGCTCCGCAAGCACTACAAGGGCCTCGAGACGCGCTTCATCATCCACGACGCGGTGGCGCGCGAGGTCGACCGCGACACCTTCTTCCACACGCGCGAGTCGGGCGGCACGATGATCTCGTCCGCCTACAAGCTGTGCAAGGAGATGATCGACGCGGAGTACGGCCCGTCGGCGTGGAACATCTACCCCTTCCACTTCTCCGACGGCGACAACTGGAGCGCCGACGACACGCGGCTGTGCGTCGACCTCCTGAGGAACAGCATCCTGCCCGTGGTGAACCTCTTCTGCTACGGGCAGGTCGAGAGCCCCTACGGCTCCGGCCAGTTCATCAAGGACCTGCGCGAGACGGTCGGTCCCGCGGAGAACGTGTCGCTCTCGGAGATCGCGGACAAGGACGCCATCCACGGCAGCATCAAGCAGTTCCTCGGCAAGGGGAAGTGACGGTCCACGCGATGCGCGAGAAGAGCACCAACCTCCCCGCTCACCTCTACGACATCCGCCAGCAGGTCGAGCGGTACGCCAAGGAGTACGGGCTCGACTTCTACGACACCGTCTTCGAGGTGCTCGGCTTCGACGAGATCAACATGGTCGCCGCGTACGGCGGCTTCCCCAACCGCTACCCGCACTGGCGGTTCGGGATGGAGTACGAGCGCCTGTCGAAGGGGTACGAGTACGGCCTCTCCAAGATCTACGAGATGGTCATCAACAACGACCCGTCGTACGCGTACCTGCTCGAGTCGAACATGGACGTGGACCAAAAGCTGGTCATGGCCCATGTCTTCGGGCACGTCGACTTCTTCAAGAACAACTTCATGTTCCGGCACACCAACCGGAAGATGATGGACCAGATGGCGAACCACGCGACGCGCTTGCGCCGCTACCAGGACGAGCTCGGGGTGGAGAAGGTCGAGGACTTCATCGACCGCAGCCTCTCGCTCGAGAACCTCATCGACTACCAGTCACCCTACGTGAAACGCCGCGCCGACCCGAAGCTCGAGGCCGAGCAGCAGGCCAAGGTGGCGAAGGGCTTCAAGACCGACCGGGAGTACATGCGGCAGTACATCAACCCGCCCGAGTTCCTGAAGGCGCAGCAGAAGAAGATCGAGGAGGAGCTGCAGAAGGCGAAGAAGGTCCCGGAGCGCCCGGAGCGCGACGTCCTCCAGTTCCTGCTCGAGTACGCGCCGCTGGAGGCGTGGGAGCACGACATCCTCTCGATCATCCGGGAGGAGTCGTACTACTTCGCGCCGCAGGGCCAGACCAAGATCATGAACGAGGGGTGGGCCACCTACTGGCACTCCACCATCATGACGCAGAAGGCGCTCACCGCGGCCGAGCTCATCGACTACGCGGACCACCACTCGGGCACGCTCGCCACGCACCCGGGGCAGCTCAACCCGTACAAGCTCGGCGTCGAGCTGTGGCGCGACATCGAGGACCGCTGGAACAAGGGGCGCTTCGGCAAGGAGTACGAGGAGTGCGACTCCTTCGAGGAGCGGCGCCGCTGGGACACGAAGCTCGGGCTCGGGCGCCAGAAGATCTTCGAGGTCCGCAAGCACTACAACGACGTCACGTTCATCGACGAGTTCCTCACGCTGGAGTTCTGCATCGACCAGAAGCTCTTCACCTTCGGCTACAACGAGAAGCACCAGCGCTGGGAGATCCTGGAGCGCGACTTCAAGAAGGTGAAGGAGAAGCTGCTCCACATGCTGACCAACTTCGGCCAGCCGAGCATCGCGATCGAGGACGGCAACTACGAGAACCGCGGCGAGCTGCTCCTCATCCACAAGCACGACGGCGTCGACCTCAAGATCGATTACGCGCGCGACACGCTCAAGCACCTCCAGTCGATGTGGCGCCGGCCGGTGAACCTCATCAGCAAGATCGAGGGCCGAGGAGTGCTCTTCCGCTTCGACGGGCGCGATCACTCGGACCGCAAGGTCGACCTCTGACCACCGGGCGAACGTCCGCCCCGGGTTGCCGACCGTCGCAGGGCGTTCCTCTTCGGCGCCGGCGCGCGCACCTTTCCTCACGTCGGAGGCGTGTCCCAAGTCTTGGGGATTTCGGCGCCGGCTGCTAGAGTGAACCAAGCGTGCCCTCGTCCAGCGATCCCGTCCCCGGACCCCGCCGCGGCCCCGTCCTCTTCGCGACGGCGGGGCTCTCGGCGGTCCTCACCGTCGCATTCCTCGGCGCGCTCGGCCACCTCCGCGCGGCGCCCGAACCCGAGCTCGGGGCGCCCGTCGCCATGGTCCCGAGCGTGGCCTCGCCCTCGCACCCGGAGCCGCCGGCGCTCAGGATGTCGATCCTGACGGTTCGCCTCGGGCGCAACCAGACCCTGGGGCAGGCGCTCGCGCGGCTCGAGCTCGCGCCCGGCCAGGCGCAGGCCATCCTCAGGGCGCTCGCGGACAAGTTCCCCTTCCACCGCTCCAAGCCCGGCGACCAGCTCCGGCTCGAGCGCGTCGAGGGGGACAAGACGCTGCGCCGCTTCACCTATCGCCAGAGCGCGGCCGACGAGTGGCTGGTCGTGCCGGGCGAGGGCGGCGCCCTCCGCGGCGAGAAGCGCAACGTGGCGCTCTCGACCGAGGTCGCGCGCGTCGAGGTCGAGATCCGCGGCTCCGTCTGGGAGAGCCTGCAGAAGGCGGGTGAGGATCCCACGCTCGCCGTCCTCGCCGCCGACGTGCTCGCCTGGGACGTCGACTTCTACCAGGACGTCCGCGCCGGCGACCGCATGAAGGTGCTGGTGGAGAAGGTCTTCGCGGACGGCAAGCTGCTCCGCTACGGCGAGGTCCTGGGCGCCGAGTACGCCGGCAACGTGACCGGCCGCAAGCGGCTCTTCCGCTACACGGACCCGGCCGGCCAGACGAGCTACTACGACGACCAGGGCAACAGCGCCCGGCGCGGCTTCCTCAAGTCGCCGCTCAAGTACGCCCACCTCACCTCGCGCTTCGGGACGCGCGTGCACCCGGTG
>DASWDS010000128.1:0-10869 GCA_036395165.1 Anaeromyxobacteraceae bacterium
CGGGCGGGGTCGCGGCGACCTCCGGCACGGCGCGGGCGGCGCGGGCGCGCGCGGCGCGCGACGCCTCCGAGATCTACTGGGGCTACCAGCTGGCGCGGCGCGGGCTCGGCGCGCTCGACGAGGCCGACCGCCAGCTCGCCGGGGCGCGCGACCGCGTGGAGCGCCTCGTCGGCGAGGGCTCGACGCAGGTCTCGAAGCGGGACCTGGCGCAGCTCGATCTCGTCCGGGCGGAGCTCGGCGCCCGCCGCGCGGAGGCGAGCGCCGCCCGCGATCTCGCGCTCGAGGCCGGGCGCATCGTGGCGGGCGCCGCATCCGACGCGCCCTTCGCCTTCACCGCGGGGGCGCTCGACGCGCCGGGACTCGCGCTCTCCCCGCTCTCGCGCTACGTCGACGCGGCGCTGGCGCACCGGCCGGAGGTGGCCGCGGCGCAGGACGGGCTCCGCGCGCGCGAGGCGCTGGCGCTCGTGCGGCGCCGCGCCTTCTACCCCGACCTCGTCGCGGTCGGCTTCGCGGACCTCAACTGGGCGAGCTCGGCCACGCCGCAGACGAATCCCTTCGCGTGGGATCCCTACAACCGGCTCTGGGCCGGGATAGGGCTCGCCCTGCGCGGTACGCTCGACATCGGGCGCGCGCGCGCGGAGGCGGTGCAGGCGGAGGCGGAGGTGGACAAGTCCCGCGCCGAGGCGGAGCTCGCCGCGAAGATCGTGCGGCTCGAGGTGGCGCGCGCGCACACCACCCTGCGCGCCGCGCTCGAGCGGACCGCCCGCATGCGCGACGAGGAGGCGGCCGCGCGCCGCTGGCTCGCACAGGCGGAGCTCTCGTTCGACGCGGGGCTCACCGACGCGCAGGCGGTGCTGCTGGCCGCGCTCGCGACCGCCCGCGCCGGCGCGGAGCGCCTCGCCGCGGGCCGCGACGCGCAGCTCGCGCTCGCCGACCTCGAGCTCGCCGTGGGCGAGGACCCGCGCACCGTGAAGTGACGGACATCCGACGCCTCGACCACGCCCACGCCGCTCGGGCTCGTCCCCTCGCGGAGGTGGTATCCTTCAATCCTCGTGGGACGTGACCAGCCGCTCATCCCGTTTGGGCTCCTCGCCGGCCTCGCCGAGGCGGCCTCCCTCGACGCGGCGCTCCTCGCCCTGCCGGCGCTCCTGCGCTGGCGCGAGCTCGCGCGGGCGGCCCGGAGCACGCCGTGAGGCTCGTCGCGCTCGCGGCGGGGTTCACCCTCCTCACCACCTTCGACCAGGGGCGCGTCTACAAGCAGGACGTGCCGGACGGCCCGCCGCGGCTGCGCGCCGAGGGCGTGCTGGCCGCGCCGGCGTGGGCGGTGCGCGAGGTGGTCCTCCACCCCTCGCGCTTCGAGGACGTGACGCCCTATCTCGCCGTGGAGCGGCCGCTCGCCGCCGAGGCCTGCGCGGAGGGCGCGAAGGAGCTCCCCGGCTGCAAGCGCATCGTGGTCTACAACCGATATGACCCGCCGCTCGTCGCCGGCCGCGATCAGACGCTCGTCGTGGAGATCGTCGAGGACGCGCTGCCCGACGGAGCCTTCGAGCTCACCTGGAAGCTCGCCGCGGACCGCGGCCCGCCGCCCGTGGAGGGCGTCACGCGCATGCGGAGGAGCGAGGGGCGCTGGCGCCTCCGCGCCGAGGGCGAGCGCACGGCCTACGGGTACGAGGTCTGGGCCGATCCGGGCGGCCTGCCCGGGTGGCTCGTGAACCGCGCCAACGCGCGCCAGGTGCCGTCCGTGATCGCCGCCATCGAGCGGGGCGCCCGGCGGCTCGACGCCGAGCGGCGCGCCGCCCCGAAGCCGTGACGCGGCGGGACGGCGACGCGAGCTATATCCCGGGCTCGACGCGCGCCGGCGCGGCGGCCGCGCGCCGCCGCCGCTGAGCGCGGAAGAGGAGCACGCCCCCGCTCGCGAGGACGAGCCCCGCGGCGGCCCAGGGCGCGACCTCGCCCAGCATGAGAGGCGGCGCGAGCCTGTCGTAGCCGGCGCCCGCGAGCCAGCCGACCGAGAAGTAGAGGCTCGCCCAGATGAAGCCGGCGAGCGCCGTGCCGGCGGAGAAGGTCACCTGCGACATGCGGAGCGTTCCGGCCACCACCGTCATGACGATGCGCAGGCCCGGGACGAGCCGGCCGACCACCACCGCGGCGCACCCGCGGCGCGCGAGCCAGCCCTGCACCGCGCGCTCGCGCCTCGCCGTGTAGCCGAAGCGGCGGGCGACGCGCAGGATCACCGGGCGGCCGGCGTGGCGCGCCACGTTGAAGAGCACCGCCGCCCCGAGCACGGTCGCGGCCGTCACGGCGACGGCCGTCGACGCGAACGAGGCGCGGCCCTGACGCGCCAGGAACCCCATCGCGGCGATGAAGAGATCGCCCGGCAACGGCAGCGGGACGCCTGCCTCCTCCAGGAAGAGGACGCCGGCGAGCCCCAGGTAGCTGAAGCGGGCGAGGAAGTCGGCGGGGCTCTGCACGGCGCGACCGTACCCCGGATGTCGCTCGGTGAGAAAGGGCACGGTGCCGGGGCGGTCGCGCCACGGTCAGTAGAGCCCGTCGAGCCCGGCCAAGACCGACACGCCGCCCAGGGTCCCGCCCGCGCCCGAGGAGAGGTCGATGCGCCCCAGCGTCGAGAGCCGGAAGCGGAGCCAGGGCGCGAGGTCCTTCGAAGCGCTCGCGACGAGGCCCAAGGTCGACTCGTCCGAGAGCGGCGCGGGCCGCGCGTCCATGAAGAGCGAGCCGCGCAGCAGCAGCCGCATCCCCCAGAGCGCGTCGCCCTGCGCCTGGAGCCAGATGCTGCGCCCGCTCGCCCAGCCGCGCTCCTCGAGCCAGCCCGCGGCGATGCCACCGTAGCGCCCGAAGAGGCGCGGCAACGCGACCTCCGGGCCGGCGTAGCCGCGGTCGAGGCCGCTCCCGAGGTCCTTCGCGTAGCCCCCCGTCGCGCGCAGCGTGAGGGCGCGCGAGAGGTCCCACGAGGCGGTGAGGTCGGCGTGCCGGGCGGGGCCGGGGAAGAGCGCCGGCGCGGCGAGGTCCGTCGCGGGGACGAGGAGGCCCACGTATCGCACGCTCCCGGTGAGCCAGAGCGGCTGCGCGAGGCGCGCGCCCACGTCGAGGCGCGCCGCGTCGAGCCCCGCCGGCGCGGTGCGATCGCCCGCCACGCCGAGCCGCGCCTGCCCGGAGACGTCGACCGCGCGCGCGAGCCAGGCGTGCGCGAGCGCCTCCGCCTCGAGGCGCGTCCCCAGCTCCGGCGAGCGCACCACCGCGAGCCGCCCTTCGCCGCGGACGAGCGCGTCGTCGGAGGCGTGCTCGACCGCGCCGTACGCGCCCGCCGTCGCGCGCGACGTGGTGACGCCGGTCGTGGTCACGTCGGGCACCGCGCCGCCGAAGATCCCGAGCTCGCGCCCTGGGGCACGCCAGCCGACCTGCGCGCCGTCGAAGACGGTCGAGCCGGGCGCGCTCCAGGGCAGGACGCGGCCGAGCGCGACTGTGAAGGCGCTGCCCGGCTCGCGCGAGGCGAGCTGAAGCTCGCGCGCCTCGAGGTAGGTCGCGTCGCCGGTGCGGAAGCGCGCCGAGCTCCCGCTCGCCCCGCGATACACGCCGGTCGCGTCGAGGAAGAGCCGCCAGCCCGGGTAGAGCTCCGCCCCGCGCACGCGCGCCTCGAGGCGCTCCTGGTGGAGCGCGGCGGTGTCGCTCACGAGGAAGCTCGCGTGGACGAGGCTCGCCTCGACGCGGCGCAGCTCGCGCGGGCCCTCCTGCCGCGGCGGCGCGGCGTAGTCGACCTGGGCCACGGTCGCCGCCTCGACGGTGGCCTTGCGACGGCTCGTCTCCTCCGCCGAGAGCAGCGACGGGAGCGGCTTGGGCACGGGCGCGGGCGGCGCGGCGCGCCGGGCGAGGACGAAGGTGTCGCCGGCATGCAGGTCGTCGCCGGCGCACGTGGCGCTTCGATCCGACACCGCCTCGACCCTGCACGTCCCCGCCGGCCGGCCCCGCCGCTCGAGCGCGAGCGCCTGGCCCGGCGCGAGGCCGTCCTCGCTGCCCGCGTCGAGGTAGGCGCGGCGCGAGGTGACGTACGCGACGGTGCCCACGCCCGGTGCGCGCGAATGCGGCTTCACCGGCCGGAGCGCGATGGGCGCCCCGCGGGGCGCGGGCGGGAGCGGCCGGAGGAGGCGCACCTTCGCAGCCTTCGCGCCCGCGGCGCGGTCGCGCCGGCGCGCAGGGGCCACGTCCTGCGCCGCGCAAGGGAACGCCGCCGCGAGCACGAGCGCGAGCGCGACGAGGCGAAGCATGGGTCGCGAGCCGCGCACGAGCGCTCTAGTTCCCACGCTGGCCGCTCAGGTGGCACGTGTAACACTGCACGCTGCTCCTGCGCTGGAACCCCGAGAATCCGGAGTGGCTCGCCGGCGCGTCGTGACAATCGTAGCACCTCAGATCCTGCGGGCCCTTCGTCGCGCCGTGGCACTGGGCGCAGCTCGTCGCGCCGCCGTGCGTGATGGGAAACGGCGAGAACGCCGCGTGGTTCACGTTCACCGTCCCCTGCGGATGGCAGTCGTAGCAGGACGGGCTCGCTCTCGAGTACCCGGTGATGCCGGCGTGCTTGGAGTCCAGCACCGCCACGCCGCCGTGGCAGGCGTTGCACTTCAGATCGGCCTTGGCCTTCGTCGCGCCGTGGCACTGGGAGCAGCTCGTCGCGCCGTGCGTGACGGGAAACGGCGTGAGCGCCGCGTGGTTCACGTTCACCGCCCCCTGCGGATGGCAGCCGTAGCAGGAGGGGCTCGCGCTCGAGTACCCGGTGATGCTGGCGTGGTTGGAGTCCAGCACCACCACGCCGCCGTGGCAGGCGTTGCACTTCAGATCAGCCTTGGCCTTCGTCGCGCCGTGGCACTGGGCGCAAGGGATGCCCGCGTGCTTCGTCCCCTGCGCCACCGGGAAGGGGTGGTTCGCCGGCAGCCCGCCCGCCTTGCCGTCCTTGTGGCACGCGAGGCAGGCGTCGTAGGCGTAGAGGTACCCCGGGACGGCGGCGTGGGCGGGTGTCACGTCGGGCACCTTGTGGCACTGGAAGCACTCGCACCCGCCGCGCGCGTGCGTGAACGAGCCCGCCGTCGGGGCGTGGCACTGCTCGCAGGCGAAGCCCTGGTGCGACCCCGTGACGACGAAGACCTGGTCGTGCGAGAACTGGCGCGGCGCCGGGTCGAGGCGGCCGCACCCGGCCGCGGCGAAGCCCGCCGCGAGGAGCGCCGCGTGAGGCGAGGTCCGGTGCGTCATGGCTTCGTCCTCCTCGGGCCGACGAGCCCGCCGCCGCCATCCCCGGCCGCGCCGCCGGGGTGGCACTCGTAGCACTTGCGATCCGCGCAGGCGAAGCCGGGCACCTGCGGGTGATGCGCGCAGGTCGCCTGGTGACAGCGCGTGCACGCCGCCGTGTTCGTGCTGCACGCCCCGGTGATGGCGAACCCCGCCAGCGTGGTGTGGCAGGCGAGGCACCGGATGAAGGCGTGCCGCCCGCTCGCGATGGGGAAGCAAGCCTCGTGCTGCGCGAAGAAGGCGCCCGCGAACCGCCACGGCTGGTGGCACTGCTGGCACGCCGTGGAGAAGCCCGCGGCGATGTGGTCGAGGGCGGTCGCGCGCGTCCGCTCGTAGTCCTTCCGGTGGCAGTCGATGCACGCAGGGGTCGAGCGCGCGAAGCCGCGATCGCGGCGATCGCCGTGGCACTCCTCGCAGGGAAGGAACGCGTGCCGGCCCACGAGCGGGAAGTTGCCGCGCCGGTGCGCGTCGGCGTCGAACCGCGTGCGCCAGCTCGCCTCGTCGTGACACCCCGCGCAGCGCCCGCCCAGCCGTCCCTCGTGCACGTCGCGGTGGCAGGAGAGGCAGTCGCGGCCGATGGCCTGCGTGAAGCTCACGGCGTGGCAGCGCTTGCACGTGACGGTGGCGTGCGCGCCGCGGAGCGGGAAGCCGGTGCGCTCGTGCGCGAACGCGACGTCGGACCACCCCTCCGTGGTGTGGCAGCGGTCGCAGCGCGTCTCGTCCGCGTGCGGCGGCACGGGCCGGAGGTCGGGTACGTTGCGCGGCTGCTGCGCCGGGCCCGCCAGCGCGGGAGCGGCCGCGAGCGCGAGGGCCGCGATGGTCCAGGCTCGCGTCATCGTCCCGACCTCGCGGGCTCGAAGCCCCGGAAGGCGCCCTTGTGGAAGTCGGCGTGACACGCCTCGCAGGCGCGCGGGAGCGGCCGGTAGCGGCGCACGGCCACGCCGTCGGAGACCTTCACCGCGACGTGGCACCTCTCGCAGGCGACCTTCGCGTGCTTCCCGGTGAGCGCGTAGTCGGTGAAGGGCTTCTCGTGCCTGAAGAGCGTCCTCTTCCAGTCGTCCGCGCCGTGGCAGCGCGCGCAGTCGCTCCGAGTCCCCGGCGGGCCCGCGACGGTGAGCTGTCCGGCGTGCGGATCGGCGTGGCAGCCGGCGCACGCGAGCTCGAGCGGCCGGTAGCGGATCGCGGCGCCCGCGCGCTCCGGGCGATGGCACGCCGCGCAGGGCGCCTGGGCGTGCTTCCCGGTGAGCGCGAACCGGCTGTCGCGCGCGTGGTCGAAGCGCGCCTTGCGCCACGACTCGACGCCGTGGCAGGCCGCGCAGCCCTGGGCGCGCGCGAGCTGGCCCTCGTGCGGATCGACGTGGCACGTCTCGCACCGCCCGAGCTCGCCCGCGACGTCGTAGAGCGCGAGCGCGAGCTTCACCGGCCGGCCGCGGCGGACGAGCTCCTCTCGCGCGGCGGCGGGGAAGCGGTCCGCGAGCGCCGGCTCGTGGGGGTGGCAGCTGCCGCAGGCGGCGACGCGGTGCGCCCCTTCGAGCCGGAACGGCAGGCGCTCGTGCTCCTCGAGCCCGAACCGGATGGGCTGGAAGCCCTTCACGTCGTGGCAGCGATCGCAAGCCGCGCCCTCCGCGCCGCGCCGCGCCAGCTGGCCCACGTGCGCGTCGGCGTGGCAGTCGGTGCAGGCCTGGAATGGGAGCGGCCGGAAGACGGCCGGCTGGCCCTGGAACGGGCCATGGCAGGCGACGCAGGCGACGACCTGGTGGGCGCCCGCGAGCGGGTAGCGCGTCGTCTCGTGGAAGGCGCGGTCGGCCATCGCGCCCGACACGATCCTCTTCCAGTCGCCGGTCTCGTGGCAGCGTGCGCAGCTCGTCCCGAAGCGCCCCTGGTGGACGTCCTTGTGGCAGTCGAGGCACGACGCATGCGCGACCGGCCGGTAGCGCACGTGGAAGCCGGCGTGCACCGGCGCCGTGAGCGGGCCGTGCGCCGGCGGCGGCTCCTCGACGCGGGAATGGCACTTCTCGCACGCGACGGCGGCGTGCTTGCCGGTCAATGCGTAGGTGGCGCGGGCGTGGTCGAAGCCGGGCGCGGGTTTCCAGCCGCCCTCGCCGTGACAGCGCCTGCAGTCGGCGCCGAGCTGGCCACGGTGCTCGTCAAAGTGGCAGGTCGCGCAAGAGGTCAGCGCGGGCGCGCCCAGGAAGGTCCGCCGCCGCGGGTCCTTCGCGAGGAGCTCCTTCACGAGCGGGTCCGCGACGAGGGCCGGCGCGTGACACCTCTCGCAGGCGAGCGGCGCGTGCTTGCCGCCGAGCGGCGTGCCGGTCCGGGCGTGGTCGAACCCCTTCCGCCCGCCCTGGCCCCAGTCGACGAGCGCGAAGTCGCGCCCCTGGTGCTCGTGGTGGCAGGTCCAGCAGTCGCGGTCCCGCGGCGCGAGGCGGCCGTGGAGCCCGGCGCCGGCGGCGACACGCGGGGCGAGCTCCCGGTGGCAGTCGAGGCAGCGCTGCTGCGAGAGCTGCTCGCCGCGCGGGTGGCACTGCGTGCAGTTCTCGAGGCCGGAGAGGCGGGCGTGCGGGCGCGAGAGGTCGCCCGGCGAGAAGACGTCGGCGCCGCGCGCCGGCGCGGCGAAGAGGAGCGCGAACGCAAGGGCCAGGAGCGCGAGGCGGGAGGGGCGCGAGGTGCTCATCACCAGTGGAGGAGCCCGTAGCCGAGGTAGAGCGAGAGCCCGATGTGGGCGGCGATGGCGAGGACGAGGAACACGGCGAGCGAGGCGTGGAAGACGCGCCAGCCGCCCAGGAGGCGCTTCAGCGAGCGGTAGAACGCGATCTGCATGCGCAGGCGTCGCATACGGTGGTAGGCCTCGCGAAAGTCCGCGAAGGCGGCGCGGCTCGGGAAGAGCGCCCGCACCCTCAGGAGATCGGCGCGCGAGCCGACCGCCTGCGCCGGCAGCGCGAGGAGGAGCCGCGCCAGGGAGCCCCCGGCGAGCGGAGCCGTGACGCCGTCGAGCAGTGCGCGGAGCCTCGCCGGGTTCCGCCCCGAGGCGAGGAGGGGCTCGACCTCGTCTCGCAGGCGCACGAACCGCCCCTGGAGGTCCTCGAGCTCGATCGCGGCGCCGCCCGCGGCGGGCACGAGCCCGTAGATGAACCGCCCCACGACGCCGGTGGCGACCACCACCGCGAGCGCCGCCGTCGTGCCGGTGGCGAGCAGGTTCCGAGATTGGAATGCCGCGTGGAACGCGATCACGAGCGGGCTCATGAATCCGACGAAGACGTGGAACGTCAGCCACGTGCGGATGTGGCCCCAGCCGGTCATGAACCTGAAGCGCTTGCGCGCCGCGTAGAGGAAGTTCGAGAGCATGAAGAGCGTCGCCGCCATGCCGACGCCATGCCCCCAGGTCCCCGCGGAGCGCAGCGTGCGGTGAAGCGGGGAGGCCATCCGGGCGCGCGGCGCGAGCGGGTAGTACTCGCGGCCCTTCCAGGCGAGGAAGACGAGCAGCGCGGTTCCGGCCAGGGCGAGCACGAGCGCCAGCCGTCGCTCGGCGCGGCGCTGCGCGCGTTCGCGCTCGAGCCCGGCGTGCAACAGGCGCTCGCGGGCGCCGTCGCCGCCCTTCTCACCCGAGGCGGCGGCGCCCGGCGCCTCGCCGTGGTAGCGGCGCATCCCGACGCCCGCTGCCTCGAGGAGCGCAGCGGGCAGCTCGCCGCCGATGTTCACGATGACGAAGTCGTTCTCGAGCAGCTCGGCGCGGCCGGCGAGGTCGAGCGTCACCTCGCGCGAGCCGATGGCCTGCACGCTCGAGCCCAGCAGCAGCCGGAGCCGCGCCGCCCGCGCGAGCGACTCCACCCGCGCCCGGTTCACCTCGCGGCACCGGACGAGCTCGGCGCCGCGATAGCTCAGCGTCACCTCTGCGCCCCTCTCCTCCACGAGCTGGGCGGCCGCCTCGATCGCCGCGTCACCGCCGCCGACGACCAGCACCTTCGCGCCCCGGTACTGCTCCGGATCGGCGAGGCCGTAGAGGACCTTCTCGCGCTCCTCTCCGGGAACGCCCAGGCGCCTCGGCGTGCCGCGCCGCCCGACCGCGAGCACGACCTTCCTCGCGCGCACGCGGCCCGAGGTCGCTGTCAGGACCTCGAACGCGCCGTCCTGACCCTCGACGCCGACCACCTTCACGCCCTCCTCCACGCGGAGGCCCCCCTTGGCGACCATCCTCTGGAAGATCGCCAGGAGCTCTTCCTTGGAGATGCGGCGCTTCCCGAAGCGGCCGTGGAACGGCAGCTCGACCGTCTCCGTCATGACGACCTTGTGGCGCGGGTAGTTCGCGAGGGCGCCACCCAGCGTGCCCTGCTCGAGGAGCCGGTAGCTGAGCCCCGCCTTCTTCGCCGCGAGCGCGGCGGCGAGGCCGGCCGGTCCGGCGCCGACGATGGCGAGGTCGGCGAGGTCGCCGCCGGGCGCGTGGGGCGGGAGCTCCTCGGCGAGGTGCTCGACGCACTGCAGGCCCTGCCGCATGGCGTTCTTGATGAGCCCCATCCCCCCCAGCTCTCCGACGACGTGCACCCCCGGGCGCGACGTCTCGAAGAACTCGTCCACCTCCGGCAGGTCCACGCCGCGGCGGGCCGTGCCGAACACGAGCTGGATCGCGCCCACGGGGCACTCGGCCGCGCAGCGCCCGTGTCCGACGCATTGCTCGGCGTGCACCAGCGTGGCGGACCCGCCCACGATGCCCAGGATGTCGCCCTCCGGGCAGCTCTTGAGGCACGAGAGGCTGCCGATGCAGACGTCTGGATCGATGACGGGGTGGAGCGAGCGCGGGACGTCGCGCTGGCGCGCGATGGTCTCCGAGAGCGCTCGCGCGTCGGCTCGCGAGCGCCGCGCGCGCCGGCCGATCATGAGGACGGCCACGGTCGCGATGGACGCGAGCGAGGCGGCCACGATCGAGGTGGTCCCCAGATCCAAGTCCCGTCCGCTGCCTCGTGGGTGAGCCGTGCGGCCCGGCCCGCACCATCCGCGCCGAGACGTGCGACCCTCTTCGCACGTCGCTCGACAAAGTCTTCGCACGTCCCTCGACAAAGTCTCCACCCGTTCCGGGGAGGCAGACCTGACGATGGTCCACCACGGCTACGAGCCAGATGGGGGTGCTTGCATATTCACGCAGAGGAAATGGACGTCGGAGCTCAGCCGGACGGCCGCCGCTCCCGGACGGGTCAGGCTCTAGGGTGCCCGCGGCCGTTTCTGGTAAGAGGGGCCGCTGACGCCTTGAGCAGCGCGCGTCGAGTGTGGTGTGACCGCCCTCCACCGGCGGCGTGTCTACGACGTGCGAGCCGGGTTTCGACATGACATACGCTCACCTCATGACGCCGTCCTTCGAGCTGCCGCGCGAGGAGCGCGCCGCGTGATGCCGCTCGGCACCCCTGCGCCTTCTTCGGGGCGCTCCGGCGCCGCGGTCGAGCGCCGCCACGTCCTCCTCGTGGACGACGACCGCGACATCCGCGAGACCATCGAGGAGATCCTGGAGACCGAGGGCTACCCCGTCGTCACCGCCAAGAATGGCCTCGAGGCCCTCGCGCTTGCGCGCGCCGATCATCCCGCGATGAT
>DASWDS010000129.1:0-14031 GCA_036395165.1 Anaeromyxobacteraceae bacterium
TAGCGGTGGCACTTCTCCGGCGACGTGATGCGCACGCGCACCGCGTCGGCCGCGGGGCCGCCGCCCTCGGCCAGCTCCGGGCGCGGGAACCGGACGGGCTTCCCGAGCGCCGCCGCGACCTCGCGGGCGATGCCGATGTGCGAGAGCGCATCGGGCCGGTTGGGCGTGACGTTCACCTCGAGCAGCGCGTCCTCGAGATCGAGCGCCTTCGCGATGGGCGTGCCGGGCGGGACGTCGCGCGGCAGGATGAGGAGCCCGCTCGCGTCGGTGTCGAGCCCGAGCTCCTTCGCCGAGCAGAGCATCCCGAACGACTCGACACCGCGCAGCTTCGCCTGCGCGATCGACGTGCCGCCGGGCAGCGTCGTGCCGACGGTGGCGAGCGGGACGACGTCGCCCACCTGGTAGTTCTTCGCGCCGCAGACCACCTGGAGCGGCTCGCCCTTCCCCGCCTCGACGCGCGTCACGGAGAGCTTCTCGGCGTTGGGGTGAGGCTCGGAGGCGACGATGCGCGCGGCGACCACGCCGGAGAGGTTCGCGCCGACGCGCTCGATCGCCTCGACCTCGAGTCCGACGGCGGTGAGGCGCTTCGCGAGCTCCTCGACCGGCGGGAGCTCCACGTACTCCGAGAGCCACTTGTACGAGATGCGCATGGGCGGGGGTCAGAACTGCTGGAGGAAGCGGAGATCGTTCTCGAAGTAGAGGCGCAGGTCGTCGATGCCATAGCGGAGCATCGCGAGGCGCTCGACGCCCATGCCGAAGGCGAAGCCGGTGACCTGCTTCGGATCCAACCCGCCGTTCTCGAGCACCTTGGGGTGGACCATCCCGGCGCCGAGCACCTCCAGCCAGCCCGTTTCCTTGCACGTGCCGCAGCGTTTCGTACCGGGGGGATGAGGCCCCCCCGCTCGATCGACGGGAATCCGACCCGTGCCGCCGCAGATGGAGCAGGAGACATCCACCTCGGCGCCCGGCTCGACGAACGGGAAGTAGCTCGGGCGAAAGCGCGTCTTCGTGCCCGGCCCGAAGTAGGCGCGCGCGAACGCCGCGAGCGTGCCCTTGAGGTCGGCGAAGGTGATGCCCGCGTCCACGCACAGCCCCTCCACCTGGTGGAACATGGGCGAGTGCGTCTGGTCGTAATCGGAGCGGTAGACGCGCCCGGGGCAGATGATGCGGATGGGCGGCTTGCCCGCGCGCTTCATGGCGCGGATCTGCACCGGCGACGTGTGCGTGCGCAGCACGACGTTGCTTTCCGTTTCCACCAGCGGAGGGGCAGCCGGATGAGGCTGCCCCGGAGCGGCGGGGGGGTGTGGGGGGGGCTGCATCCCCCCCACGTTCGGCAATCCAGCCGGAAGAGCCTGCCCCGGAGCGAGCGGGGGGTGTGGGGGGGCGGGCAAAGGCGGCCCCCCCACGTAGAAGGTGTCCTGCATGTCGCGAGCGGGGTGATCCGCCGGGATGTTGAGCGCCTCGAAGTTGTACCAGTCGAGCTCGATCTCCGGCCCCGTCGCGACCTCGTACCCGAGGCGCGAGAAGATGGCGGCGATCTCCTCGGTGGCGCGGGTGATGGGGTGACGGTGGCCGCGCGGCAGGAGGTGCCGCCCCGGCAGCGTCACGTCCACCGGCGGGCCCTGCAGCTCCGCCTCGAGCTTCGACGCCGCGAGGCGGTCGCGCGCGCCGGCGAGGAGCGCCTCCACCTCGTCCCGGACGCGGTTCGCGACCTCGCCGATCTTCGGGCGCTCCTCGGCCGCGAGCTGACCCATGCCGCGGAGCGCCGCGGAGATCTCGCCCTTCTTGCCGAGGAAACGGACCCGCAGCTCCTCCAGCGCGCGCTCGTCGGAGGCGGCGGCGACGTCCTTGCGCGCCGACTCCGCGAGCTTCTCGAGCTGCTTCAGCAGGTCGGCCATCGGCCGGCCTAAGCCTTCGCGGTCTTGACCACCGCGGCGAAGTCGCCCGGGACGAGCAGCGCGAGGTCGGCAAGGACCTTGCGGTCGAGTGCGACGCCCGCCTTGCGGAGGCCCGCGACGAGGCGCGAGTAGGTCGTGCCGTTGAGCCGCGCCGAGGCGTTGATGCGCGTGATCCAGAGCGCGCGGAACTCACGCCGCCGGCGGCGGCGATCGCGGGTGGAGTAGTTGAGGGCGCGCTCCACCGCCTGGTTCGCGCGCTTGTAGCAGTTCTTCCGCCGGCCGCGGAAGCCCTTGGCGAGCTTCAGGACGCGATTACGGCGGCGACGAGCCTTGAACCCCTTCTTGACGCGCATTGCGTTCTCCTTGCCGGCGGGAGGCGGCGGATGGCCGCGCTTCGAGTCCCCGCTTGGGCGCTGTGGTCTGCTTCAGCCGTTCAGCGGCTGTAGGGGAAGCACTCCTTGATCTTCTTTGCGTCCGAGTCGTTCAGGTGACCCGTCCCGCGGAGCTGCACCTTCTGCTTCTTCGCCTTCCCGAACGTGGCGAGGTGGCGGACGCCCGCGCGGCGGTACTTCACGGCGCCGCTCTTCTTCACCTGGAATCGCTTCTTCGCGCCGCTCTTCGTCTTCATCTTGGGCATGTCGATGACTCTCCGTGATGTCGGCCCGCAGGGGCGGCGCCGCGTGTGGCCTATCGGGTGATCGGTGCCGCGCCGTCCGTGGGCGGGGCCTCGGGCTGCGGCGGCGCCGCCGGGACCGGGGTCGCCGCCGGCGGAGTCGCCGCGGCGGCCGCAGCCGGCCGCGGAGCGGGCGCGCCGCCGCCAGGCGAGGCCGCGAGCGCGGCGGCCGACTTCGCCTGGTCGCGCTGCCGCTGCAGCATCTTGGGGTTCGGCGCGAGGATCATGAACATCTGGCGCCCTTCCATGCGCGGCGCCGACTCGATGACCGCGACTTCCTTCACGTCCTCGATCACGCGCTGCAGGACGCGCTGGCCGAGCTCGCGGTGGGTGATCTCGCGGCCGCGGAACATGACCGTGACGCGGGCCTTGTTCGCCTCGTGGAGGAACTCGCGGATCTTCCCGATCTTGACGTTGTAGTCGTGCTCCTCGGTGCGGGGGCGCAGCTTCACTTCCTTGAGCTGCACCACCACCTGCTTCTTCTTGGCCTCGTTCTGCTTCTTCTTCTCGGTGTACTTGAACCTCCCGTAATCCATGATCTTGCAAACGGGCGGCTTGGCCATCGGGCTGACCTCGACGAGGTCCATCCCGAGCTCCTGTGCACGCGCCAGCGCCTGGTCGATCGGTAGGATTCCGAGCTGCTCGGCGTCGGGGCCGACGACGCGCACCTCACGCGCCTTGATGCGGCGGTTGGTGCGGGCGTCGCGGTTGCTGCCGCCGCGAGGATCTCGTTGCTGGATTGCGATGGGTCGATGCCTCCATCAATGGAACGCCCCTCAGGGGAACGCTCCGGAATTACTCGGAATCTCGGCTGATCCTGGCCGCCCCCGGACGGCCAAGGACGGAGAAGGATAAGGATTTCGCTAGGAAAGTCAATGTGAAGCGCCCGGGGGGCCGCGTGGCCGCCCGGACGCCCTCACGGCCGGCACGACTACCGGGCATTCGGATCGCTGGAGTCCTTCTTCGCCTCGCGGATCCAGCTCATCATGTCGCGGAGCCGCTTGCCGACCTCCTCGATCGGGTGCGCCTTCTCGGCCTCGCGGTACTTGTCGAAGACAGGACGGCCGACCTGGTTCTCGAGGATGAACTCCTTCGCGAACTGGCCGCTCTGGATCTCCTTCAGGATCTTCTTCATCTCGAGCTTCGTCTGCTCGTTCACGACCCGCGGGCCGCGCGTGTAGTCGCCGTACTCGGCCGTGTCGGAGATGGAGTGGCGCATCCAGGCGAGGCCGCCCTCGTACATGAGGTCGACGATGAGCTTCAGCTCGTGGAGGCACTCGAAGTAGGCGCTCTCCGGCTGGTAGCCCGCCTCCGTGAGCACCTCGAACCCGGCCTTCACGAGCGCGGACGCGCCGCCGCAGAGGACGGCCTGCTCGCCGAAGAGGTCGGTCTCGGTCTCCTCCTTGAACGTCGTCTCGAGCACGCCGGCACGCGTCCCGCCGATGCCGCGCGCGTAGGCAAGGCCGATCTGCTTCGCCTGCCCCGTCGCGTCCTGCTGGACGGCGATGAGGCACGGGATGCCGCGGCCGTCCTGGAACTGGCGGCGCACGAGGTGGCCCGGGCCCTTCGGCGCCACGAGCGCGACGTCCACCTCCGCGGGCGGCTTGATCTGGCCGAAGTGGATGTTGAAGCCGTGCGCGAAGAAGAGCGCCTTGCCCTTGGTCAGGCCGGGCGCGATCTCCTCGTCGTAGATCTTCTTCTGCGTCTGGTCGGGCGCGAGGACCATGACGAGGTCGGCCTCCTTCGCCGCCTGCGCCACGCTCACGACGCGCAGCCCGGCGCCCTCCGCCTTGGCCTTGGACTTCGAGCCCGCCTGGAGGCCGATGCGCACGTCCACGCCGGAGTCGCGCAGGTTGAGCGCGTGGGCGTGGCCCTGGCTGCCGTAGCCGATGATCGCGACCTTCTTGCCCTTGATGAGCTCGAGATTCGCGTCCTTGTCGTAATAGATGGTCGCCATGCTCTTCTTCCTTCTGTCCGTGGGGTTGAGGTGGGTCGTCTCGGGACGGTCGTTCACTTCAAGTGCGGCGGCGCGAGCGTCTTGAAGCCGCGCTCGAGCGCGATCGCGCCGGAACGGCAGAGCTCCGTCACGCCGAACACGCCGAGCCGCTCCTCGAGGGCATCGAGCTTCGCGGCCGTGCCGGTCGCCTCGATGATGAGCGCGTCCGGCGACACGTCGACGATGAGCGCCTCGTAGGTCTCCGCGATGGCGCGCAGCTCGGCGTGGTTCTTCTCGGGCGTCTTGATCTTGATGAGCACGAGCTCCCGCTCGATCTTGTCGTGGGGCGAGAGCTCCCTCACCTCGATGACCGGGATGAGCTTCTCGAGCTGGCTGATCACCTGCTCGACCGGCTTCTGGGTGAGGCGCACGACCACCGTCATGCGCGAGAACTCCGGCCGCTCGGTGGGGCCGACGGCGAGGCTCTCGATGTTGTAGCCGCGCCGAGCGAAGAGGCCTGCGATGCGCTGCAGCACCGCGGGCTTGTTCGCGACGAGGAGGGAGAGGGTGTGGATGTTCCCGTTGGGGAGCTGCTCCGTCTTCTCGACCATGGCTACTCCCCTCCGATCATGTCGTTGAGCGGCGCGCCGGCCGGGACCATCGGATACACCTTCTCCTGGCGCTTCACGCGGATGTCCACGATGCAGGGGCCGCCCTTGTGCGCGAGCGCCTGGTCGATGACGGGATCGAGCTCCTCCAGCGTCCTGGCGCGGAGCCCGAGGCACTTGTACGCGTCCGCGAGCTTCACGAGGTCGGGGATGTCCGTGAGCGGCGTCTCGCTGAAGCGCTGGTCGTAGAAGAGCTCCTGCCACTGCCGGACCATGCCCAGGAAGAGGTTGTTCAGGACGAAGATCTTCACCGGCAGCTCGTGGTCGACGGCGGTGGCGAGGTCCTGGAGCGTCATCTGGAAGCTGCCGTCGCCGTCGATGCCCACGACGAGCGCGTCGGGACGCCCGAGCTGAATTCCGATCGCGAAGGGCAGGCACACGCCCATCGTCCCGAGGCCGCCCGAGGTGATGAACTCGCGCGGCTTCGACACTTCCCAGAACTGGGCGGCCCACATCTGGTGCTCGCCCACGCCGGTGGTGACGATGGCCTTGCCGGCACACTTCTGCCAGATGCGGTGCACGGCCGTCTGCGGGAGGATGTACTTCTCGCCCTCCTGCTTGATCCGGAGCGGGTGCTTCTCGCGCCACTCGTTGACGCGCTTCCACCAGGGCCCGAGATCGGGGCGCCCGCGCTCCCCGAACACCTTCTTCACCTCGGCGCTGAGCTTCGGCAGGAGCGTCTTGATGTCGCCCACGAGCGGCACGGTGGCCGTGACGAGCTTCGAGATCTCGGCGGGGTCGATGTCGAGGTGGACGACCTTCGCCTCGGGGGCGAAGGCGGCGAGCTTCCCGGTGACGCGATCGTCGAAGCGCGCGCCGAGCGCGATGATGAGGTCCGAAGCCTGCACGGCGTAGTTCGCGAAGCGCGAGCCGTGCATCCCGAACATGCGCAGGCAGCTCGGGTGCGTCTCGGGGAAGGCGCCTTTCCCGTGGAGCGTCGTGACGACCGGCGCCCCGACGAGCTCGCAGAACTCGAACACCTCCGCGAACGCGTCGCCGGTGCGCACGCCGCCGCCCAGGTAGAGGACGGGGCGCGAGGACGAGCGGATGAGCGCCGCTGCCTCGGCGAGGCGCGGCTCCACCTTCGGCACCGGCATGTACCCCGGGATGTCGACCGACTCCGGGTACTCGAACTCGAGGGTCTGGTTCAGCACGTCCTTCGGGATGTCGATGTGCACCGGCCCCGGGCGGCCCGTGCGCGCGAGGTGGAATGACTCCCTGAACACGCGCGGGATGTCGTTCACGTCGGTCACGAGGTAGTTGTGCTTCGTGATCGGCATGGTGATGCCGGTGATGTCGGCCTCCTGGAAGGCGTCCGTCCCGATGAGCGCCGAGGCGACGTTGGCCGTCACCGCCACGAGCGGCACCGAGTCCATGTAGGCGTCGGCGATGCCCGTCACGAGGTTCGTCGCGCCCGGCCCGGACGTGCCGAAGCACACGCCCACCTTGCCCGTCGCGTGCGCGTAGCCCTCGGCCGCGTGGGCGCCGACCTGCTCGTGGCGGATGAGCACGTGCTTCAGCTTCTCGGACGCGAAGAGCGCGTCGTAGATGGGCAGGATCGTCCCGCCCGGCATCCCGAAGATGTACTCCACTCCCTCCAGCTCGAGCGCCCTCACCACGGCCTGAGCGCCCGTCATCTTCTCTTTCGGCATAGATTGTCCAAACTATCAAAGCTACATGGGGTTTCCAACCTGGTGGGCCGATCCGGCCCGGCGTCCGTCGCCTCGATCCTCGAAGGGCGGCCTACGCGCGCTCGGCACCGCTAGCGCGCGCGCCGCCCGCGTACGGCCACCTTCCCCCGCCGCGCCGAGGGCGCGGGCACCTTGCGACCGCTCGACGGGCGCTTGGCGCCTGCGCGCACCGGTCGTGCCGCCTTCTTCGCGACCTGCTTCGTCGCGGCGCGCTTCGCGACCGGCTTCTTCTTCGTCGCCGGTGCATGGAACAGGGGCCGCGTCACCGCCCCCTCCGCCGCCGACGAGACGAGCGCCGCGTACTTCGCGAAGACGCCCTGCGTGTAGCGCGGCTCGGGAGCGCGCCACGACCGCAGGCGGCGGGCGATCTCGGCCGGCGAGAGCTTCACCTCGATGCGGCGCGCCTCGGTGTCGATCGCGATGGTGTCGCCGTCGCGCACCGCCGCGATGGGCCCGCCCACCACCGCCTCGGGCGCCACGTGCCCGATCATGAGGCCCTTCGTCGCGCCGCTGAAGCGCCCGTCGGTGAGGAGCGCGACCGAGTCGCCGAGCCCCTGCCCCACCAGCGCGGCGGTGACGCCCAGCATCTCGCGCATCCCGGGGCCGCCCTTCGGGCCCTCGTACCGGATGACGAGGACGTCGCCGGGCTGGACGGCGTTCTTCTTCACCGCCTCGAAGGCGTCCTCCTCGCGATCGAAGACGCGCGCGGGTCCGACGTGCTTCGGGCGCTCGTGCCCGGCCATCTTCACGACGGCGCCGTCGGGCGCGAGGTTGCCGCGGAGGATGACGAGCCCGCCCGTCGCCTTGAACGGCTCCTCGGTGCTCGAGACGACCTTCTGGCCCGGCGTCTCCTTCGCCTCGAGCGCGTGCTCGGACCAGGGCTTTCCGTCGGCGGCGAGCTGCGCGCCGTCCAGGAGCCCCGCGTCCTGCAGCCGCTTCCAGACGAGGCGCGTGCCGCCCGCGGCGTCGAGATCGGGCGCGGTGAACTGGCCGCCCGGCAGGAGGCTCGCCACGATGGGCGTGCGCCTCGAGACGCGGTCGAAGTCCTCGAGGTCGAGCGGGATCCCGGCCTCGCGCGCCATGGCGCTGAAGTGGAGGACGGAGTTCGTCGAGCCGCCGGTGCCGGCGACGCCCGCGATGGCGTTCTCGAACGACGAGCGCGTGACGACGTCGAGCGGCCGCTGGCCCTTCGCGAGGAGGTCCATGACGAGCGCGCCCGCCTGGCGCGTCGCCTCCTCCTTGCGCGGGTCGGTCGCGGGGATGGTGTTGTAGCCGACGGGCGACAGCCCCAGGAACTCGAGCCCGAGCGCCATCGTGTTGGCCGTGTACTGGCCACCGCAGGCGCCGGCCCCCGGGCAGGCCGCGTCCTCGACCTGCTCGAGGCGCTTCTGGTCGATCTTGCCGGCCGCGAAGGCGCCCACCGCCTCGAAGACGTGCTGGATGGTGATGTCCTTGCCGTCGAGGTGGCCCGCCGCGATCGAGCCGCCGTACAGGACGAGCCCGGGGACGTTGAGCCGGAGCAAGGCGAGCGCGGCGCCGGGGATGGTCTTGTCGCAGCCCACCAGCGCGACCACGCCGTCGAACCAGTGGCCGCGGCCGACGAGCTCGATCGAGTCGGCGATCACCTCGCGGCTGATGAGCGACGCCTTCATCCCCTCGGTGCCCATCGCGACGCCGTCGCTGATGGCGATGGTGTTGCACTCCATGGGCGTGCCGCCCGCCGCGCGGATGCCCTCCTTCACCACCTCCGCCAGCCGGCGCAGGTGGTAGTTGCAGGGCATCGTCTCGATCCAGGTGTTCGCGACCAGGATGCAGGGCTTCGCGAGGTCCTCGCGGCTGAAGCCGATGCCGTGCATCATCGCGCGCGCAGGGGCGCGGTCGTAGCCGTCGTAGAGGTGCCGGCTCTTGTGGCGGGTGTCGAAGGACATGGTGCTCTCCGTGAGGTGGGGCTAGCTCGCCAGCGTCTTCAGGGCCTGGATGACCGCCGCGCCAGCCTGCTCCGTGCCGACCGCGCCGGTCCTCGTGAGGTCCGCCGTGAGGACGCCGCGGTCGACGGCCTTCGCGACCGCCGCCTCGACGGCGCCCGCCTCGCGCTCGAGGCCGAGTGACCAGCGGAGCAGGAGCGCCGCGCTGAGGATGGTGCCGTAGGGGTTCGCGACGCCCTTCCCCGCGATGTCCGGCGCCGAGCCGTGGATCGGCTCGTAGAGGCCGCGCCGGCCCTCGCCGAGGGAGGCCGACGGCAACAGGCCGATCGACCCGGCGATGACGGAGGCCTCGTCGGTGAGGATGTCGCCGAACATGTTCTCGGTCACGATCACGTCGAAGTCCGCCGGCCGCTTCACGAGCAGCATGGCGCACGAGTCGACGAGCTGGTGCTCGAGCTTCACGTCGGGGAACTCCTCGCGCATCACGCGCTCGGTCACGTCGCGCCACAGGCGCGACGTCTCGAGGACGTTCGCCTTGTCGACGCTCATGAGGCGCTTCTTGCGGCCGCGCGCGAGCTTCGCCGCGACGCGGACGACCCGTTCCACCTCGGTGACGGTGTACGTGCAGCCGTCGAAGGCGGAGGTCGCGTCGCGCCGCTTCTCCCCGAAGTAGATGCCGCCCGTGAGCTCGCGGACGACGATCATGTCGACGCCCTCGAGGAGCTCGGGCTTGAGCGGCGAGGCCGCCGCGAGCTTCGGGTTCACCGAGACCGGGCGCAGGTTCGCGAAGAGCCCGAGCCCCTTGCGCAGCGCGAGGAGCCCCTGCTCCGGCCGCACGGGCGCGGAGGGCGCCCACTTGGGCCCGCCGATGGCGCCGAAGAGGACGGCGTCGGAGGCCTTGCACAGCTCGAGCGTGGCGGGCGGAAGCGCCGTGCCGGTCGCGTCGATGGCGGCGCCGCCGACGAGCGCGGCCTCCATCTCGAAGCTGTGCCCGTACGCGTCGGCGACGGCGCGCAGCACGCGCTCGCCCTGCGCCGCCACCTCGGGGCCGATGCCGTCGCCGCCGAGGACCGCGATCTTCGCCTTCACCTTCTCGCTCATCGCGCGCTCTCGTGCGCCGTGATGGCCGCGTCCTGCGACAGGAGGTAGCCCAGCTCGTCCACGCCGTTCATGAGGCAGTAGCGCGCGAACGTGTCGATGGGGAAGCTCACCTTCGTGCCGTCCGGCAGGGAGAGCGTGCGCGACTCGAGGTCGATCTCGACCTCGGCGCCGGGGGACGCGAGCAGCTGCCGGTGCGCCGCGGCGTCCACCACCACCGGGATGAGCCCGTTCTTGAGGGCGTTGTTCTTGAAGATGTCGGCGATCGAGGTCGAGACGACGGCGCGGAAGCCGGCGTCCACGAGCGCCCACGGCGCGTGCTCGCGCGACGAGCCGCAGCCGAAGTTGTCGCCCGCCACGAGCACGTGACAGCCCTCGGCCTCGGGACGGTTGAGGACGAAGTCCGGCCGTGGCGCGCCGCCCTCGGCGTAGCGCCAGTCGCTGAAGAGGACCTTCCCGAGGCCCTTCTTGTCCGTCACCTTGAGGAAGCGGGCCGGGATGATCTGGTCCGTGTCGATGTTCGCCGCGGCGATGACGACGGTGCGGCTCCTGATCTTGCGCAGCGGTTCCATCATGCGGCTCCCAGGCGGCGCGGGTCGGCGACCTGTCCGGTCACGGCCGCCGCCGCGGCGGTGGAGGGGCTCGCGAGCAGCGTGCGGCCGCCGGCGCCCTGCCGCCCCTCGAAGTTGCGGTTCGACGTCGAGACGCAGTACTGCCCGCGCTCGATGTGGTCCCCGTTCATCGCGATGCACATCGAGCAGCCCGCGTCGCGCCACTCGGCGCCGGCGTCGCGGAAGATGCGGTCGAGGCCCTCCGCCTCGGCCGCCTTCTTGATGGCCGCCGAGCCGGGCACGACGAGAGTCCGGAGCTTCACCTTGCGGCCCTTCATCACCCTGGCCGCGTCGCGCAGGTCGACGAGGCGCGAGTTCGTGCAGCTGCCGATGAAGACGACGTCCACGTGCTGGCCGAGGATGGGCTTGCCCGGGACGAGGCCCATGTAGCGCAGCGCGCTCTCGAGCGTCGCGCGCGTGGCGGCGTCGGGCGCCTGGGCCGGATCGGGGATCGCGCCCGTGACGGCGATCGCCTGCGCCGGGTTCGTGCCCCAGGTGATCATCGGCTCGAGCGCCGACGCGTCGATCGCGATCTCGCGGTCGAAGCGCGCGCCCTCGTCCGTCGAGAGCGTGCGCCAGCGCGCGACGGCGGCCTCCCACGCCTTGCCCTGCGGCGCCTTCGGCCGCCCGGCGAGGTACTGGTACGTGGTGTCGTCGGGCGCGATCATCCCGGCGCGCGCGCCCATCTCGATCGACATGTTCGAGACGGTCATGCGCTCGTCCATCGAGAGCGCGCGGATGGCGGGCCCCGCGTACTCGGCCACCTGGCCGGTGCCGCCGCCGACGCCGAGCTTCGCGATGATGGCGAGGACGAGGTCCTTCGCCGAGACGCCTGCGCCGAGGCGCCCCTCCACCTGGACGCGCAGCGTCTTCGCGCGTCGCTGGAGGAGGCACTGCGTCGCGAGGACGTGCCCGACCTCGGAGGTGCCGATGCCGAAGGCGAGCGCGCCGAAGGCGCCGTGCGTCGCGGTGTGGCTGTCGCCGCAGACGACGGTCATCCCGGGCTGCGTCGCCCCGAGCTCGGGGCCGATGACGTGGACGATGCCCTGCACCGGGTCGCCGAGCGCGTGCAGCTCGATGCCGAACTCGGCGGCGTTCTTCTCGAGCTGCCTCACCTGCGCCTCGTTCTGCGCGTCGCCGAACCTCCAGCGGCCGTCCGCGCCTCGCGGGAGGGTCGGCGTGGAGTGGTCCATCGTCGCGAGCGTGCGCTCGGGGCGGCGGAGCCGGAGCCCGCGCTCGCGCAGGACCGAGAAGGCCTGCGGGCTCGTCACCTCGTGCACGAGGTGGAGATCGACGTAGAGGACGGCCGGGGTCTCCGGCGTCTCGGGCGTCACGACGTGCGCGTCCCAGACCTTGTCGAAGAGGGTGCGCGGGGTGGACGTGTGTGGCATGTCGCTCCTGGTTGCTCTCTTCCTGCGTGAAGGCCGATGTTCGACTGAGAGCCCGGACCGATGCTCAGGCCCGGGCTCTCTCGGCGCAGACGATCGATTCGGCGCGCGAGCTAGACCGTGCCGAGCTCGCGTACGGGCACCGCGCCGGCGCCGTTCGTCGGCTGCTTGAGCGCGATGCGGTTCACCACGTCGAGGTAGGCGCGGGCCGATCCCTCGATGATGTCGGTCGAGAGGGCGCGGCCGCGGTAGATGCCGGTCGGGTGCTCGAGCTCGAGCACGACCTCGCCCTGGGCGTCCTCGCCGACCGTGACGCTCTGGATCTGGTAGTCGCGCAGCTTGCCGGTGATCCCGGTGATGCGCTCGATGGCCTTGAACACGGCGTCCACCGGGCCGTCGCCGGCGGCGGCCTGCTGGTGGCGGGTGCCGTCGTTCTTCTGGAGGGCGATCGACGCGGCGGGGAGCGTGCCCGTGCCGGAGGTGGTGGAGAGCGCCAGCAGCTCCCACGTGTGCGCGCCGGCCTCGAGGATCTGCCCGTGGATCACGAGCGCCTCGATGTCGGCGTCGTAGATCTCCTTCTTCTTGTCGCAGAGGACCTTGAACTCGCCGAAGACCTTGTCGAGCTGCGCGTCGGCGAGGTTGTAGCCGAGCGCGACCAGCCTTTCCTTGAGCGCGTGGCGCCCGGAGTGCTTGCCGAGGACGAGCGAGCTGCGGCTGAACCCGACCTCCTCCGGCCGCATGATCTCGTAGGTCTCGCGGTGCGTCAGCATCCCGTGCTGGTGGATGCCGGCCTCGTGCGCGAAGGCGTTCTGGCCGACGATGGCCTTGTTGCGCTGCACGTGGAGCCCCGTGACCTGCGAGACGAGGCGGCTCGTCGGGTAGAGCCGCTCCGTCTTCACGCCGGTGCGCACGTGGAGCACGTCCTGGCGCGTCTTGATGGCCATGACGATCTCTTCCAGCGAGGCGTTCCCGGCGCGCTCGCCGATCCCGTTGATCGTGCACTCCACCTGGCGCGCGCCGACCGCGACGCCGGCGAGGCTGTTCGCGACCGCGAGGCCGAGGTCGTTGTGGCAGTGCACCGACATGATCACGCCGTCGATGCCGCGGACGTGCTTCTTCAGATACCCCAGCGTCTCCGCGTACGTCTGCGGCAGGGCGTAGCCGACGGTGTCGGGGATGTTGAGCGTGGTCGCGCCCGCCTCGATGACGCGCTCGACCACCTCGGCCAGGAACTCGAGCTCGGTGCGGGCCGCGTCCTCCGTGGAGAACTCGACGTCGTCGCACTTCTCGCGGGCGAGCTTCACGCCCTCCACGGCGCGGCGGATGATCTCCTCCTTCGCCATCTTGAGCTTGAAGTCGCGGTGGATGGGGCTCGTGGCGAGGAAGACGTGGATGCGCCCCTTCTTCGCGTCCTTCAGCGCGCCCCACGACGCCTCGATGTCGCCCTTGCTGCAGCGCGACAGGCTGCAGATGGTCGGGCCCTCGATCTGGCGCGCGATGGACTGGATGGACTCGAAGTCGCCGGGCGACGCGGCGGCGAACCCGGCCTCGATGACGTCCACGCCGAGATCGCGCAGCGCCTTCGCCACCTGGAGCTTCTGCCCGAGGTTCATCGACGCGCCGGGGGACTGTTCTCCGTCGCGGAGGGTGGTGTCGAAGACGACGACCCGGTCGGCAGCCTCGGGAGCGGACACGCGTGTTCCTTTCGAGTCGGGCACTTGCGCAGTCTGGCCGTTGCGTGAATCGCGGAGGCTAGCAGATTCCCCGGAGAATGTAACCGGGGAACCTACAGGAATGGATGGGTCGTCGGTCGGCTCTCTCGTCGGCATGACAGCTCCACGGGCTCCAGGGTTCCGGGCCGAAGAAGCGGTCTCGCCTGTCGAGGGCAACCTCTTCGGCCGGGGGCGGCGGAAGAGGTCGCGGCGCAGCGGACTAGCCGGGCCGGGACTCTCCCGCCTGGCTAAGAAGTCGACGCTCGCTGCGAGGAAACGACATCGCACGTGAGACTAACGGCCTCGACACGGTACGTCAAGGCGACCTGACGGGCGAACGAATCCCCGCCGTACGCTAAACGGGCGAGCATGATTCGCGAACACGCGAGCGAAGCGAGCGCGCCGGGGCGCTGCCGGAGAGGCGGCGCATG
>DASWDS010000130.1:0-13114 GCA_036395165.1 Anaeromyxobacteraceae bacterium
GATCGCCCGGGCCGCGACGCGTTCTCGCTCGTGGGGGAGGTCGAGAGCGTCCTCGGCCGCGGCCTGGCCGAAGCGCGTCCCGCGCTGCATCGCGCGCTGCGTGCGCGTGTCGCGGACGAGGCGGCCCTCCTTGTAGGCAGCGTTGTTGCGGAAGCTGCGGGACTGGCGCTCCTTGTAGACCTTGGCGGCCACGATCTCGCCCGCGTGGCGAACCAGCCAGAGGTCCGCTTCCTTGCCGCTCTTGAGGCGTCCCACGACCTCGTCGATGACGCCGTCGGCGAGGAGCGGAGCGAGGGGATCGGTCATCGGAGAGGGTAGGAGTAGAGAACGCCGGGGCGCGGGTCAAGCCCGCCGCCGGCGCGGGGGTTGAAGCGGGAGGGCGCGGCGTGAGAGAAACCGCCACCCGCGCGCCGCCGGCCGGGCACGAGGGGCACATGAGCGAGCGACACGAGATCGGCCGGCGGCGGACCTTCGCCATCATCGCGCACCCCGACGCCGGCAAGACGACGCTGACGGAGAAGCTGCTCCTCTACGGCGGCGTGATCCAGCTCGCGGGCGCCGTGAAGGCGAAGCGCGGCCGGGCCAGCGCCGTGAGCGACTGGATGGAGATGGAGCGGGAGCGCGGGATCTCCATCACGACGAGCGTGCTGCAGTTCCCCTACCGCGGCTTGCAGATGAACCTGCTCGACACGCCCGGGCATGCGGACTTCAGCGAGGACACCTACCGGACCCTCCACGCCGTGGACGGCGCGGTGATGCTGCTCGACTGCGCGAAGGGCGTCGAGGCGCAGACGCGCAAGCTCTTCAGGGTCTGTCGCCAGCGGTCGATCCCGATGTTCACCTTCGTGAACAAGATGGATCGCCCGGGCCGCGACGCGTTCTCGCTCGTGGGGGAGGTCGAGAGCGTCCTCGGCATCGGCGTCTACCCCATCACCTGGCCGATCTTCCGCAGCGGCGTCTTCCGCGGCGTCTACCACCGCCTCGCACGGCGGGTGTACCTCTTCGAGGAGGCGCACGCCGCGTCGAGCGCGGGCGTCGGCGCCGAGCGCCCGCCGGTCGAGGTCACCGGCCTCGATGACCTCGCCCTGCGCGACGCGCTCGACGGCGCCGGCTACGACCAGCTGCGCCAGGACGCGGAGCTGCTCGACGCCGCCGGTGACGGATTCGACCGCGAGCGCTTCGAGGCGGGGACGCTGTCGCCGATGTTCTTCGGCAGCGCCATCAACAACTTCGGCCTGGAGGCGTTCCTCGACACGTTCTGCGAGCTCATGCCGCCGCCGCGCCCTCGCGCGTCGGACGTCGGGCCCATCGCCCCGACGCAGGCGGAGTTCAGCGGGTTCGTGTTCAAGATCCAGGCGAACATGGACCGGGCGCACCGCGACCGCGTCGCGTTCGTGCGCATCTGCTCGGGCCGGCTCAGCCGGGGCATGAAGGCGCACCACGTGCGGACGGGACGCGACGTCCGGCTCGCGAACCCGACCCAGTTCCTCGCGCGCGAGCGCAGCGTGGTGGAGGACGGCTTCGCGGGCGACGTGCTGGGCATCCACGACCCCGGCACGTTCGAGATCGGGGACACGCTCACCGGCGGATCGCGCTTCACGTTCGAGGGGATCCCGAGCTTCGCGCCCGAGCACTTCACCCGCCTCGTCCTCGTGGACCCGCTCCGGCGCAAGCAGTTCGGCTCCGGCCTCGAGCAGCTCGCGCAGGAGGGGACGGTCCAGCTGTACCGGCCGCCGGCAGGCCGCCACGGGGACCTCGTCCTCGGCGCGCTCGGGCAGCTGCAGTTCGAGGTGGTGAAGTACCGCCTCGAGAAGGAGTACCGCGTCGAGGTCCGCTGCGAGTCCGTGCCGTACCAGCTCGCCCGCTGGGTGTCGCGCGCCGACGGGGAGCCCGTCGACATCGACGCGCTGCACGGCGCGATCGAGGGGCTCGTCGTCCTCGACGTGCGTGACCGGATCGTGGCGCTGTTCGATCGGGAGTGGGCGCTGCGCACGGCGGAGAAGTTCCACCCCGAGCTGCGCTTCGCGGAAGCCGCGCTGGGCGTGGTGGTGCGGGCAGCCTGAGCGCCGAGCCCGCGCTCCCGCGCGTGCTGCGCGCCTGTTCACCGGCGCGTGGGCAGGGGTGCTGCCGCGCCGCCTCGGACCGGAATCGTGCGGAGTCGCTGGTGAGCGGGGTCGCCTTCGCGCCGGGCGTGTTGGGTTCGCTGGCAGCAGACCTGACCGGCGGGTAGGATCGTCTCATGTTCGGACTCAGGCTGCCTGAACTCCTCATCATCTTCGTCGTGCTCGTGCTCCTCTTCGGCGCGAAGAAGCTCCCCGAGCTGGGCGACGCGCTCGGCAAGGGCATCCGGGCATTCAAGAAGGGGACCGACAAAGCGTTCGAGGAAGACTCCAGCGACGCGACCACGGCGCCGAGACAGCAGGGCGAGCTGCCGCACGGCTCTGCTGCGGGCAAGCCTTCGTCCGCTGCCGCCGAGAAGAAAATCTAGCTGCGGGGCGGCGCATGCCCGGGCGGCGCATGCCCGCCCACCTCGCGAGGTGAGCGGGTCGAGCTCGCGAATCTGGTGCGCCGGACGGGAGCTGGCGACGCCGGTGTTCCGTCCGCTACTTCCCGGTGATCAGCGCCTGCAGCGCCGCCCTGTCCGCGGAGAGCAGCTCCTTGACCCGGACCTGGCTGACGTCGGCGACGATGATCTCGCCGACCTCCTGCGCGACCGAGCCGAAGAGGCCCAGCGCCTTCATGCCCTCGGCCTGGCGCTGGTTGTCCTCGGTCGGCGTCACGTAGTGCGCCGAGTCCACCTTGTAGCGGTGGAAGAGGAAGAGCTGCACCAGCGTCATCAGCCGCTTCTTTCGCAGGCCCAGGTCGAAGTTGTTCTGGTCGCGAACCGAGAGAATGCTGCGCCCGCGCCGGTCGTGGATGCTGGCGAAGACCACGTTGAGCTTCTTCTCCCCGTCGGCCGACACCAGCGCCAGCTCGAGCAGGTCGGAGCCCGCCGTGTGTGGCTTGAGGTGCACCCGCAGCTTGCCGGGGATGGCGTGGTGCTGCCGCCAGAGGTCGAGCCAATCCTCCAGCAGCTTGGGTGGCACCTCGGTCTGCACCAGGTGCTGGTGCTGGGTCGAGCCCTGGCCCATGGCCTTGGTGGTCGAGGTGCGGCCGGAGACCGACATCAGCGCGGCGTCGGCGCGCGGTCCGCCCACCAGCGTCTGCGGCGTGCGGTAACCGGATTCGAGCAGGCGGAACTTCCGCTGCAGTCGCGCCAGCGCCAGCATGCCTTCCTGCCGGAGCGCGGTGGCGAACTCCTCCGAGGCGAGGCCGTCGATCTGGTGGCCACCATAGGTGATGAAATTGAAGACGAAGCCCATCTTCCCGAGCTCCTCGGGGAAACGCCGCATCTGCTCGTCGCTCATCCCGGTGGTGTCCCAGCTGAACGAGGGCGAGAGGTTGTAGGCCAGCATCTTGCCGGGGAAGACCGCGTGGATGGCGTCGGCGAACTTCTTCGCGTCCTGCAGGTCGGCGGTCTTGGTCTCCATCCAGAGCAGGTCGGCGAAGGGCGCCGCCGCCAGGGACTTGGCGATCGCGTAGTCGATGCTGCCGCGCACCTGGTAATAGCCGTCCGGCGTCTTGGCGTGCTCGCAGTCCCAGGTCGAGCTGACGCCGATCGACCGAGCCTTCTCCCTTGCCTTGTAGAGCGGGGCCCGGCTGGCGAAGGCCAGCCACTGTTCCTTGCTCATCGCCGGCGGGTCTCCCTCGTTCTGGCGGAAGGCGATGACCTCACCGACCGCCTCGGCGTAGGTGGAGACGCCCGCCGCGACTTGCCAGGTGTCGACGAACCTGTCGAAGACCTGGTCGAGCGCGCCGTCCACGGTGCCGATGGCACCCTTCGCGTAGTCGGCGGCTGCGGCGGCGATGGCCCTGGTGAAGCCGGCCCTCTCCAGCCACGTATCGGCAGCCCCATACTCGTCTTCGCAGAGCGCGTAGAGCTCGTGTCCGCTCAGCTCCTCCACGCCCGCGCGCTGGAACTGCCGCAGGATGGCGAGGAAGGCGGCCTTGAAGGTGGGGAGCGACAGGTTGGTGGCGCCGAGGATGAACGGCTGGTCGCGATCGTCGCTGCGCCCGTCGAGCAGCGTGGCCGACTCGGCGTCGGTGCGGGCGACGATGATCCCCGGCACGCCCATGATGTCGAGCTGGAAGCGCGCCGCGGAGAGGCGCTTGAGCTGCTCGTCCTCGGAGACCAGCACCTTGCCGCCCTGGTGGCCGCACTTCTTCACGCCGGGCTTCTGGTCCTCGATGTGGTAGCCGGGCACGCCCACCTCGACGAAGCGCCGGATGAGGTTGCGGACGTGCGCGTCCCCGCCGTGGCCAGTGTCGGCGTCGGCGATGATGAAGGGCCGGAAGTCCACCTCGGGCGTGGCCGCGCGCTGCTCCTCGCTCATCCGTGCGCGGGCGTGGAACTGGTTCTTGTCGGCGGTGAGCAGGGCGCGGACGATCGGCGCCGCCTCTTCGGGGACCTGGCTGAGCGGGTAGCTCGCGAGATCGGGCCCCGGATCCTCCTGGGAGGAGCCCTTGGCGGAGGTCGCCCAGCCGCCGAGGTAGATGCCCTCGATCCCCATTCTCTTCATCGCCACGGCCTGACCCGGCGAGTATGGGCCGAAGGTGGTGATGCACCTCCTCTCCTGGAACAGCTGGCGCAGCCTCGCGTAGAACGCCTCGGCGGCGTCGCGAGCCACCGCGTAATCCGGGCGGATGGTGCCGCGCTGCTCTGCCACCTCGCGCGCGGAGTAGACGCGCTTCATGCCGGCGAAGCGCGGGCTCGTGAACCACTGGCGAAGCTCCGCGACTTCCTTGTCGAAGTCCATCGTCCTCTCCTTGCCGAATGCTGCGAGGCGGGCGGGGCCAGAAGCAGGGCGCCGGGCCGCAGCACGGAGGTTCTTAGTCCACGGCGCCTTCCGCGTCCCGTCACAACGTGAAACGTGGGTGCGGGCACGGTGTCCAGCGCGGGTGGACGAGGTCCGCCGCGTTCGTCGCTGCCACGGGAACGTGACCGTGCCCCGGGCCTGTCTGGACGGGCGACTCGATCCCGAGGCGCTGTTCGCGGAGCTTGAGGCGCGCTCGCGGCTGGCGACGCCCGGCCGGAAGAGAGCGCTCGCTCGCTCTCCACTGCCGCGCTGATCGCTCGCATCGTCGACCGACACCACGGATACCTGCGGCAGGCGCTGCCCTACGTAGTCACTCGTACCGGAGCGCCTCGACCGGATCGAGCCGGGCCGCGCTCCGCGCCGGGATCACACCCGACAGGACGCCCACGGCGCCCGCGAAGCCGAGCGCGGTGAAGACGATCCAGGGCGACAGCTGCACCGGCAGGCCCGGCATGGCGAGGCGCGCCAGCCCGATGATGCCCGCTCCGAGGCCGAGGCCGACCAGGCCACCGAGAGAGGCGATGACGATCGCCTCGACCAGGAACTGCATGAGGATGGTGTTCCGCGTCGCCCCCACCGCCCGGCGCACGCCGATCTCGCGGGTCCGCTCCCGCACCGAGACGAGCATGATGTTGGCGATGCCGATGCCGCCGACCACCAGCGCGATCGAGGCGATGGCGAGGAGCACCCCCGTCATCATCGACATGATCGCGTTCACGGTGGCGAGCAGGTCGTCCTGCGACACGATGGTGAAGTCGACCTGGTTGTTGTGGCGGCGCTTCAGCACCTCGGTGATGTCGTCGATGGCTGCCTGGGTGTTCGCCTTGTCGCGGGCGCGCACCATGAGCGTGCTGTAGCCCTGCAGCGCGTAGAGGTCGAGGGCGCTCGTGCAGGGGATGAGCGCGAGGTCGTCGAGGTCGAACCCGAGCGAGTTGCCGCGGTGCTCGAGGATGCCGATCACGCGGTACTCGGCGTCGTTGATCTTGAGCGTCTTGCCGAGCGGGTTCTCGTCACCGAAGAGCTCCTGCTCGATCACGCGGCCGATGACCGCGTAGCGGCGGTGGGAGGCGATGTCCTCCTCGGAGAAGAAGCGCCCGGCGTCGACGTGCATGTTCCGGATGTCGCTGAACCGATCCCCCACGCCCAGGGCCATCGCGTCGCGGCGCCGGCCCTGGTAGCGCAGCGTGGCGGAGCCCTGGACGATGCCACTGACGCCGTCCACCGTGAACACCCGGTGGACCACCGCCTGCTCGTCCTCCGGCGTGAGCTTGTGGGCGACCCCGCTCATCGGGGCCATCATCCCGCCCTTCGTGTCGCGCTTCCCCGGCGTGATCTGGAGGACGTTGGCGCCCATCGAGGCGAAGGTGTCGCCGATGTACTGGCGCACGCCCTCGCCCAGCGCCACGAGCAGGATCACCGCCAGGACGCCGATGATGACCCCGAGCGTCGTCAGGAAGGCGCGCAGCTTCGAGGCGCGGATGGTGTCGAGCGCGGTGAGGAAGAGCTCGGCCATGTTCATCGCAGCACCTCGTCCGCCACGATCGCTCCGTCGACGAGCCGGAGCTGGCGACGGGTGCGCCTGGCGATCTCCGGATCGTGGGTGACGAGGACGATGGTCACCCCCTCGCGGTTGAGCTGCTCGAACAGCTTGATGATCTCGGCCCCCGTGCGCTGGTCGAGCGCACCGGTCGGCTCGTCGGCGAGGAGCAGCTTGGGCTCGTTGACGAGCGCCCGCGCGATGGCGACCCGCTGGCGCTGCCCGCCGGAGAGCTGATCGGGCCGGTGGTCCGTCCGGTCCGTCAGCTCGACGCGCTCGAGCGCCCGCCGGGCGGCGGCGCGGCGCTCGCGCCGGCCGACCTCCGCGTAGAGGAGCGGCAGCGCCACGTTGTCGAGGGCCGTCGCGCGCTGCAAGAGATTGAACGTCTGGAAGACGAAGCCGATCTTCTCGTTGCGGACGTGGGAGAGCGCGTCATCGTCGAGCAGCGAGACCTCCTCGCCGTCGAGCCAGTAGGTGCCGGAGGTCGCGCTGTCGAGACAGCCGATCAGGTTCATGAGCGTCGTCTTGCCGGAGCCCGACGGGCCGGTGATCGCGACGTACTCGCCCGGGTCGATCCGGAACGAGACGCCGCGTAGCGCCCGCACGGTCGAGTCGCCCATGGGGAAGTCGCGCTCCAGATCCTGCGCCTGGATGACCGCCCGGGCCGCCAGCTCGCGCACGCCGGCCGCCCTCATCGCGCGTGCTCCACCGCGAGCACGACGGGCGCGCCGTCCGTGAGGCCCTTCGCGTTCAGGTTCGCCACCACCCGGTCGCCCTGGGAGACGCCGGAGCTCACCTCGGTGCGCTCCCAGCTCGACATCCCTATCTGGATGGGCTGCACGCACGCGACGCCGCCCTTGACGAGATAGACGGACCGCTTGGTGCCGCGGCCTACGATCACGTTGGTGGGCAGGCTGAGGACGTCCTGCTTCTCCGCCACCCGGACGTCGACGTTGGCCGACATGCCCGGGCGGACGCCGGCTGCCACCGCGAGCGCCAGGTCGGCCACCTCGATCTCGAGGCGCAGCGTGCGCGCCCCCTTCTCGTCCTTGCGCACCGTGGGGTCGAGCTTCGAAACGACGCCGGGGAGGGGGTGATCCGGGAGCGCGTCGAGCCGCAGGGTCGCCGGCTGCCCGGCTTTCACGCGCCCGATGTCCGCCTCGTCGATGGTGGCCTCCACGTGCAGGCGCGAATCGTCGACGAGCTCGAAGACGACCGCCCCGATCTGCGTCTCGTCGCCCGGATCCACCGTGACGTCCGCCAGGAGACCGTCGAAGGGCGCGGTCAGCTCAGCGTGCGCTCTCGCCACGTGGGCGACCTGCAGCGCGGCCTGGCTCTCGTCGAGCTGACCGCGCGCCACCCGGGCGGCGGCGTCTGCCTCGCGCGCCTGAGCCGCCGCGTCTTCCGCCACCTTGGCGGTCTCGGCGCCGCGGTCGGCGAGCCGCTTCTCCCGCTCGGCTGCGCGCAGGGCCGCCTCGGCGTGGGCCTCGGCCTGCGCCAGCTGAGCCCGTTGCGCCTCGAGCGTCGCCTGCGCCTGCCCGAGCCGCGCGTCGAGCTCCGCCGCGGCGAGGGCGATGACGACCTCACCCTTCTTGACCCGATCGCCACGCCGGTGCTTCACCGCGAGCACCCGGCCCGCGAGCTCGGCGCGCACGGTGGCTCTCCGCTCGGCCATGACCTCGCCGGCGTTGGACGAGGAGATCTCGTCGCGGACCATGCCCCGCTCGACGAGCGCGACATCCACCGGGATGGGCGGCTTCCTCGCTCCGCGCACGAGGAGCGCGACCGCCACCAGCGCCGCGAGGGCGATGGCGATACGCATGGGCCATCGCGAGCGGCGCCGGCGCGGCGGGCGCCCCGGCGCGCTCCGGGTGGGCCCGTCGATGGCAGAGACCGTCGCGGCCTGGCCGTCCGTCGCTTCCTGGTTTCCGGTGATCATCGGCTGGTCTCCTCGTCGAGCGGCTGGCCCGCGTCGAGCCGCAGGCTCGCCCGCGCGTAAGAAAGGTCGGCGTCGGCCTGGATGCGCGACACCTCGGCGCTGAAGGCGTCGCGCTCGGCCTGCACCAGCTCGAGCTGGGTCCCGGCGCCCTGCTGGTACCGCTCGCGCGCGCGCGCCGCGGCGGCGGCCGAGGCCTGCGCCTCGGCGCGGGCGGCGCGGCTCTTGGCGATCCCGCCGTGCACGCGAAACCACGACTCGTGCACCTGGTCGAGCGCGCGCTGGCGTGCTGCCGCTTCCCGGGTCCGCGCCGCCGCGGCCGCGGCCTCCTGCGAGTGGAGCGTGGCGAAGGTCGTGAGGTCGAGCTTCCAGCTGGCGGTGGCAGTCGCCACCCAGATCGACCTGTGGCCGAAGAACCCGGGGGCGTTGGTGAGGTGCTCCTGCACCGCCGCGGAGAGCATCGGGACGAACGACAGCCTCGACGCGAGCGCGCTCGACTCGGCGCTGCGGCGTTGCTCCACCGACGAGGCCACCGACGGGATGGCATCGCCGACACTCCCGTGCCAGCGCTCGAGCGGCGCCTCCTCGTGCAGGTCGTCCGTCGGCGAGGCCGCCTCGCCTCGCGGGTCGACGCCGGCCAGGGTTCGCAGCGCCTGCCGCGACAGCTCGGCGGTGAGCTCGGCCTCCGCGATGCTCTGGCGCGCACGCTCCACCTCCGACGCGGCCCGATCGACGTCGAGCTCCGTGGCGACTCCGCCGGCGTGGCGCTCCCGGGTGAGCGCGAGATTCTGCCGCGCGGTCTCGAGCGTCCGCTGCGAGGCCGCGCGCAGCGCCTCCGCCCCGATGAGCTGGTAGTAGTTCCTGACCACTTGCTTCTCGACGTCGAGGACGGTGGCGTCGGCGCTGCGGCTCGCCGCGCGCGCGTTCGCCCGCGCTGCGGCCGTGCGCGCCCAGCCCGCGGCGTCGACGATCGGCACGTCCAGCTCGAGGTAGGCGTCGAGCTGGTCGCTGGGCTGGATCACCAGCGCGCCTCCCGACACCCCTGGGATGTTCGCTCCGCCGAGCCTGGCCTCGTACTGGTTGCGCGTGTAGACGCCGCGAACCGACGCCGAGGGCAGGGTGCGGCCCAGCGCCGCGACCGCCTCCGCCCGTTGCTGCAGCGCAGCCAGGCCGGCGATCCGCTCGTCGGTGCTGGCCTTGCGCGCTCCCGCCAGGAAGACGGAGAGGGGCTGCAGCGCGAGCGCGGGGCGGCCGGCGAGGAGCGCGGTGAGCGCCAGGGCGACCCGCATCATGGAGCGTATGCTCGAAAAAGCGGGGTGCGCAGGGGTCACGGCGGCTCCAATGGGATCGAGGTCGGGCCGCGGCGGCTGCCGGTCGCGGCATCAGACCGCTCGTCTGAAAGCGCTGCCCAGTTGGAGTGAGCCCCGTGCCCGTGTCCGAGTCCGAGCCCGAAAGAAGCCGGGCGCGGGCACGGGCGCGGGCTCGTTCACGGGACCAGCGCAACCGAGCACGGGCCCTGAGGTCGTCCGCGCGGCGCCATATTTGTCGCAAGCATTACAGTAACCTTCGTCGCGGCGGAAGGGCCAAGGGGACGCTCAGCCGTCCTGCCCTCGCCGACATGTGCGCCGAGGTGGGCGGCAGGAGGTGTTGACCACGGGGGTGCGCGCTGCTGCGCCGGTGACTCCTCCACCACGCCGAGCTTCTCGAGGCACAGCGCGAGCGCGCTCGAGATACGGGGAGCGGCTCCACCCGCGGTGGAGGCAACCCGCCGATGCCACGACTGCGAGCGCCTTCGCGTCTACGATGAGCAGCTCTCGCGGCTAGAGCGCCGCGACCATCGCGGCGGGAGCGGCACGTGAGCTCGTGGGAGGCGGTGCAGGGGAGCCCGGTTCCGTGCGGCGTCAGTGAGGCCGCCGGAGAGCGGACCTTCAACTTCGCCCTGTACTCGCGCCACGCGAGCGCCGTCAGCCTGCTCCTCTATGGCGAGGACCCCGCGACGCCGCTCGAGCGCGTCGAGCTGCAGCCGCTCGTCAACAAGACCGGGCGCGTGTGGCACTGCCGCGTCCCCGAGGCGCGGGTCGGGTCGGCGCTCTACTACGCGTACGCGATGGACGGCCCCAACGACGGCTCGCCAGGCCACCGCTTCGACCGGGACAAGATCCTGTTCGACCCGTATGCCCCGGCGCTCCACTTCCCCCCGCGGTTCGATCGCGGCGCGGCCTGCCGGCCCGGCTCGAACGCCGGCCAGGCGCCGCTCGGCGTGCTCCCGTCGCGTGACGCGCCCTTCGACTGGACGGGCGATCGACGGCCGGTCCACACGTCCGACGCGGTCGTCTACGAGCTGCACGTGAAGGGGTTCACGATGAGCGACCCGTCGGTGCCGCCCGACCGGCGCGGCACCTTCGCGGGCGTCGTCGACAAGATCCCCTACCTGAAGGACCTCGGCGTCACCGTCGTCGAGCTCATGCCGGTGTTCCAGTGGGATCCGCAGGAGGGGAGCTCCTGGGGCTACATGCCGCTCCACTTCTTCTCGCCGCACCACGGCTATGCGAGGGCGCGCGATCCGCGCGGGGTCATGGACGAGTTCCGCGCCATGGTGAAGGCGCTGCACCAGGCGGAGATCGAGGTGGTGCTCGACGTCGTGTTCAACCACACCACCGAGGGTGGCGACGGCGGGCCGACCTACTCGTACCGCGGGATCGACAACAGCACCTATTACCTCCTCGCCGGCGACATGACGAGCTACCGGAACGACGCCGGGACCGGCAACGTCCTGCGCACCGGGCACTCCGTCACGCGCAGGCTCGTGCTCGAATGCATGCGCTTCTGGGTGAGGGAGGCGCACGTCGACGGTTTCCGCTTCGACCTCGCCACCATCCTGACACGCAACGAGGACGGCACGATCGACGTCGAGGACCCGGCGATCATCGATGACATCAGCAGCGACCCGCAGATGTCCGGCGTCCGGCTCATCGCCGAGGCCTGGGATCCCGAGGCGTACGAGCTCGGGCGCCTCTTCCCGGGGCGTACCTGGCTCCAGTGGAACGGGCGGTTCCGCGATGACGTGCGCGGGTTCGTGAAGGGCGACGCCGGCACGGTCGCCCCGCTCATGAGGCGTCTGTACGGGAGCGACGATCTCTTCCCGGACGGCCCCGTCGACGTCTACCGGCCCTTCCAGAGCGTCAACTTCATCACGTGCCACGACGGCTTCTGCCTGTACGACCTCGTCGCCTACGACGGGAAGCACAACGAGCGGAACGGCCACGGGAACACGGACGGCACCGACGACAACCGGAGCTGGAACTGCGGATGGGAGGGCGACCCGGCGCCGGCGGACGTGATGGCGCTCCGCAAGCGGCAAGCGAAGAACTTCGCCGCGCTGCTCCTCCTCTCCAACGGCACGCCCATGTTCTGCGCCGGGGACGAGCTCCTGCGGACGCAGGCCGGGAACAACAACCCGTACAACCAAGACAACGAGGTGTCCTGGATCGACTGGTCTCGCCTGGACGGGCACCGCGATGTGCACCGGTTCTTCCGCGGGCTCATCGCGCTGCGCAAGGCGCACCCGCTCATCGGGCACGACCGGTTCTGGCGCGAGCGCGTGAGCTGGTACGGCGTGGGGGCAAGCCCAGATCTCGCCGGCGACTCCCACTCGCTCGCCTTCTGTCTCCACGGCGACGTGCGGAGCGGCGATCCGACGCTGACCGTGGCCGAGCCGGACCTCTACGTCATGATCAATGCGTGGTGGCAGGACCTCACGTTCCAGGTCCAGGAGACGGGGACCGCCTGGCGCCGGGTGGTCGACACGGGGCGGGATAGCCCGGACGACTACGTGCTGCCTGAGCGCCGCCAGCCGGTGGGCGGGCCGGTCGTGCTGAAGGCGAGATCGATCGTCGTGCTGGAGGAGGCGCCAGCGCCATCCACTGCCCGTCGATGAATTCCGATCTCCGGGCGAGACATCCGATCGAGCACTTGCCGGACGGTACCCGAGGCTACGTCGTGTCACGTCCGCTGGCGGGAGGGGGGCCCGCTCGTCCTCTACTTCTTCCCCGAGCTCGGCCGACGGCGCTCGCGCGCCCTTCGGCACGGCTCCGCTCGGCAGTTTGACTCTACTCCGGGAGGCGCCACCCGGCCGGTGTGGCTGCGGCAGACTGGATGCTCCGGATTGGACGGGCTGGGCTCGTGAAGTGTGGCGGCCGACCGCGCCGCGGCCTGACGCAATCGCTCCGCAAATCTACGAACGTGGCGTAGAGTGCGACATGCTGGCTCGGAGCAGCTCGACCTCACGCCGTCCGGCGCGACCTCGCCTAATGTCCCGCAGGCGGGGACCTGCGGGTCCGTGGGGCTTGGCTCGTGAAGCTTTGCTCCGTTCATCGCGCTCCTGACTTCTGAGCGTCCGTCGAAGGATGCGGGTAGGAGATGTCCTTACCCCGCCCGGAGCTCCCCTGCCAGGCTAGAAGGCGAACCCGAACGTCCCGTTGACGGACGCGAGCTGGACGCCGGCTGACGTGTTCGGATCGGCGGGGACGACGGTCCCGCCCGCGCCGCCCCAGCTGCCGCCCGCGTCGGGGAGACCGCTGGCGCGCTCCAGGACGCCCGTCACGATGAACTTCACGTTCGGGCGGATGAGGAAAGCGACGCCGGGGATGATGCGCGTGTCGTTCGTGCTGATGCCGCCCGTCGGCGAGAGGATCACGTGCTCCACGCGGACGGCCGGCACGAGCC
>DASWDS010000131.1:0-2597 GCA_036395165.1 Anaeromyxobacteraceae bacterium
CGCAGGACCAGAGCATGGTGACGGGCAGCTCGGTCTTCGACTTCGAGCACGACGGCAAGGCCGAGGTCGTCTACGGCGACGAGTGCTACACGCGCGTCTACGACGGCACGACCGGCTCGACGCTCTTCGAGTCGCCGAACCCGAGCTGCACCGTGCACGAGAACCCGGTCATCGCGGACGTGGACAAGGACGGGCGGGCCGAGATCGTCGTCGCGACGAACAGCGTCTGCAACATCCAGTGCCCGTGGGGCGGACACACCTCGTCGGGGAAGCACGGCGTCACCGTGTACAAGGACCTGCGCGACCACTGGGTCTCGACGCGCTCGATCTGGAACCAGCACGCGTATCACGTGACGAACGTCCTCGACGACGCGTCCGTGCCGGCGGTCGAGCCGCCCAACTGGACGACGGGCTGGTTCGGCGAGGCGCTCAACGACTTCCGCATGAACCCCATCGGCAACGGCGACTTCCGCGCGCCCGATCTGCAGGCCACCCAGGCGGACGTCGCGCTCGACGCGACGGGGTGCCCAGGCCACCTCCGCCTCGAGGTGAAGGTCTGGAACCGGGGCGCGGTGCTCGTCACGTCCGGCGTGCCCGTCGCGCTCTACGAGGGGCGCGCGGGCGGGAAGCTCCTCGCCGTCTCGCACACCGCGGGCGCGATACTCCCCGGCGGGCGCGGCGTGGTCTCGCTCGACGTGGCGCCGGCGCCCACGACGCCCATCGACCTCGTGATCGTCCTGAACGACGACGGGACGGGCCAGGGCGTCGTCGGCGAGTGCGACACGAGCAACAACACGGTTGTGCTTTCCGCCCTCTACTGCCCGGCCGGATCGAAGTGAGGCGGCCAGCCCGGGGTGCGCCGCCCGGAGCGAGCGGTCCGCCCGTGCTAACTTCTGGGGCGTGCCGGTGGTGAAGCTCACGCTCGAGTACGACGGGACGCGCTACGTCGGGTGGCAGGTGCAGCCGAACGGGCCTTCCATCCAGGCCGAGGTGGAGCGCGCCCTCGCCACGCTCCACAAGGCGCCGAGGCGCGTCACGGCGGCTGGCCGAACGGACGCAGGCGTCCACGCGCTCGGGCAGGTGGCGAGCTTCGCCGAGCCGGCGCCGCTCCCGCTCGCCGCGTACGTGCAGGGGATGAACGGGCTCCTGCCGGACGACATCGCGGTGCGCGCCGCGAGCGTCGAGCCGGACGGCTTCGACGCGCGGCGCAGCGCGCGCGGCAAGCGCTACCGGTACCGCATCCTGAACGTGCCCACCCGCGCTCCGCTCGAGCGGCACCGCGCCTGGCAGGTCTTCCGGCCGCTCGACGTGGCCGCCCTGCGCGCCGCGGCCGCCCCGCTCGTCGGACGGCACGACTTCGCGGCGTTCCAGGCGGCCGACTGCGAGTCGGCGCACGCGGTGCGCGAGGTGCGGCGGCTCGAGGTGGAGCGCGCCGGCCCCGAGATCGCGATCGTGATCGAGGCGACCGCATTCGTGAAGCACATGGTGCGCAACATCGCCGGGACCCTCGTCGAGGTGGGGCTCGGGCGGCGCGACGCGGGCTCCATCCCCGCCCTCCTGGCCGGGCGAGACCGGACGCGCGCCGGGCGGACGGCACCTCCTCAGGGGCTCGTGCTGGAGGAGGTGTTCTACGGTGACGGCGCGGCGAACGGGCCCGCGCTAGATCCGCCAGCCAGGTGAGCGCCGCCGGACCCTCCGCCGGGCCGCCCCGTGGGGCGGACATGAAGGTCTTGGGTGAGCTGGACGCCGGCGGCGATCCCGCCGTCGGCCGGTACGTCGCGAACCCCGAGCTCGCGGTGATCGAGACGTACGCGCTCGACGTGATCGGCGAGCTCTCGGCCGAGGAGAGCGAGGAGGCGTGGGACGCCGTGGTCGAGCTCTACGGCGAGGCGCTCGACTGGCGGCGCACGGTCCGCGAGCAGCTCCACTGGAGCCCGCTCATGGACGCCGCGATCGCCGACCGCTGGCACCGCTTCCGCCAGCGGACCCGCGCGGCGGGCGCCCCTGCGGAGCCCGCCGAGTTCGCGCGCCGCTTCGCCGACGACGTGCTGAGGCTGTCGCGGTCTTGATCGTCAGTGCACCGTCTCCACCGGCTCCGGTGGGCGGACGCCCTTCTTGAAGTCGAGCGTCGCGCCCTTGCCCTCCGCGACCACGATGTGGTCGCCCGGCTTGAACTCGCCGCGCAGGATCTGGGAGGCGAGCGGGTCCTGGAGCAGGCGCTGGATGGCGCGCTTGAGCGGCCGCGCGCCGTAGACGGGATCGTAGCCCGCGTCGGCGATGGTCTCGCGCGCGCCCTCGGTGAGCTCGAGGGTGAGCTTGCGGTCCGCGAGGAGCTGCCGCAGCCGCCCGAGCTGGATCTCGACGATTCGGCCGAGGTCGTCGCGCCCGAGGGGGCGGAAGACGACGATGTCGTCCACCCGGTTCAGGAACTCGGGCCGGAACTCGGCCCGCAGGTGCTCCAGCGCGGCCTCGCGGATCTCCTGCACCTGCGAACCGGGGCGCCCCGCCAGCCGCTGGATCTGCTCCGAGCCGATGTTGGACGTCATGATGACGACCGCGTTGCGGAAGTCGACCGTCCGCCCCTGACCGTCGGTGAG
>DASWDS010000132.1:0-5024 GCA_036395165.1 Anaeromyxobacteraceae bacterium
CAACGCGGGGGAGGGCCACACGTGACGGCCGGGGAGCTCATGGATCTCGGGATCCGCGCCTACACGCGCGGCGAGCTCGACGACGCGGAGCGCTCCTGGCGCGAGGTGCTCGAGCTCGAACCCGGGAACGAGCGCGCGCGCTCCTACCTCGAGCTCGTCGCGGGGAAACGCCCGGCGGCCGCCGTCGCGCAGGGCGCGCCCGTCCCGCTGCCCGCGCCCGGCAGCGCCGCTCCCGCAGCGCGGGTCTCGGCGCCCGCGCCGGCCGCGGCGCCAGTCCCGCTCCCCGCGCCGCCCGCCCCGGCCTGGATGCGGTCTCCCATCACGCTGCCGCCGACCGAAAGCCCGGCTCTGCACGCGACGGGGACCGCGACCGCGACCCCAGGCGTTTCGTCCCCCTCTCCCTGGAATGACTCCCCAGCCCCGACCCGGAAGCAGGAGCGCGCGACCCTCTCCAGCTACGCGCCGTCGCCATGGGACGTCGGCCCGGCGCTCTCGCCGGCGGTCGTCCTCGGCGAGGGCGTGGGACTGGACCTCTCCTCGGTCGCCGAGCAGTCGGACCTGCGCTCGCTCGTCCCGGAGGCGGGCGGCCAGGCCTCGACCATGCTCCAGCAGAAGCCGAGGAGCGAGGTGGAGGTGTGGCTGGAGGGCGCGCGCGAGCTCTTCGCGCTGGGCGACTTCTCGGGCTCGCTCGAGATGATCGAGAAGATCCTGAAGCTCGATCCGTCGCACCTCGAGGCGCGGGACTACCTGAAGCAGAACGAGGCGACGCTCACGGCCATGTACGAGTCGAAGCTCGGACCTGGCGACTGCATCCCCCGGCTCGCGATCAAGCCGGAGGAGGTGATGTGGCTGAACCTCGACCACCGCGCCGGCTTCCTCCTGGCACAGATCGACGGCACCGTCAGCTACGAGGACCTCTTCGCCCTCGCCGGCCTCCCGCGCCTCGACACCGCCCGCATCCTCGCGACCCTGCTCCAGGAGGGCGTCATTACTTCGTAACGGGGCTGCGCCCCGCCCCAGCCAGCAAAGCTGGCTGGGGGCCGGCGGCGGCGCCTTCGGCGCATCGGCTCGCGGACGCGAGCCGGCCGCCGGCTTCGCCGTCATCCAAGTCGGGGACGCCGCCCCCGACGCCCCCGCCCAGCTCTCGCAACGCTGGAACCCCACGCCGTTTTCTGGTACGTCGCGAGCCACCATGAGCCGCATCTACAAGTCGCTTCCTCCGAAGGGCACCGCGCTCGGCATCGCCTTCAGCGGCGGCCTCGACACGCGCTGCGCCGTCGCCTGGCTGTCCGAGCAGGGGATGGCCGTCCACGCCTACACCGCCGACCTGGCCCAGCCGGACGAGGCGAACCCGGCCGACATCCCGCCCATCGCGCTCCAGCACGGCGCGGTGAAGGCGCGGCTCATCGACTGCCGCGAGGCGATGGTGCGCGAGGGCATCACCGCCGTCCAGTGCGGCGCCTTCCACCTCTCCTCGGGCGGCAAGAAGTACTTCAACACGACGCCGCTCGGCCGCGCGGTGACGACGACGGCGATCGTCCGCGCGATGCGCGAGGACGGCGTGCACGTCTTCGGCGACGGCTCGACGCACAAGGGCAACGACATCCAGCGGTTCTACCGCTACGGCATCCTCGTCGACCCCGAGCTGCGCATCTACAAGCCGTGGCTCGACCAGGCGTTCGTCTCCGCCTTCGGCGGGCGCAAGGAGATGAGCGAGTACCTCGAGCGCCGCAGGCTTCCCTACAAGATGGGGACGGAGAAGGCGTACTCGACCGACTCCAACGTGCTCGGCGCCACGCACGAGGCGAAGGACCTCGAGCGCCTCGACACCGGGATGCGGATCGTGAGCCCGATCATGGGCGTCGCGCACTGGCGTCCCGAGGCGCCCGTCGCGACCGAGGAGGTCTCGGTCACGTGGGCGCAGGGCCAGCCGGTCGAGCTCGACGGCAAGCGCTTCGGCTCGCCCTACGAGCTCTTCCTCGAGGCGAACCGCATCGGCGGGCGCCACGGGCTCGGGATGAGCGACCAGATCGAGAACCGCGTCATCGACGCGAAGAGCCGCGGCGTCTACGAGGCGCCGGGCATGGCGCTCCTTCACCTGACGTACGAGCGGCTGCTCTCCGCCATCCACAACGAGAACACGCTCGACCTCTACTTCACGCAGGGGCGGCGGCTCGGGCGGCTCCTCTACGAGGGCAAGTGGTACGACCCGGAGGCGCTCATGCTCCGCGACGCCCTCACGAGCTGGATCGCGCCTGCGGTGACCGGCACCGTGAAGGTGGAGCTCAGGCGTGGCGACGACTGGACCATCCTCGACACCCGCGCGCAGTACATGAGCTACGCGCCCGAGAAGCTGTCGATGGAGCGCGTCGCCGATCCGGCGTTCCTGCCCGAGGACCGCATCGGCGCGCTCGAGCTGCAGAACCTCTCCATCGGCGACAACCGGTCGCTGCTCCTGCACCACCTCGACGCGGTCCGCGCGCTCGAGGCGAAGAAGGGCGGCCCGAGCCTGGCAGCGCTGCTCGGGACCGGCGAGGACGAGGAGTAGCCCGCCCTCGCCGCAGGGAGTGCGGCGGCGCGGGGAGGGCGGGCCCGGCCAGGTGCTACGGCCGCACGACCGCCTTCCACGTCCCCACCACGACGACCTTGCCGCGCTGGTTCGTCGTCGTGGACCTCACCGTGAGGAAGTCCATCCCCGCCTTCTCGCGCAGGTCCACGATCTCGCCCGTCGTCTCGACGACGTCGCCGGGCCGGACCACGTCGCCGTACTCGAACGCCTGCTCGCCATGGAGCAGCCTCACCAGGTCGATGCCGAGCGCCGGATCGGAGCAGGCGAGCGCGAACGGCCTCATGGCGAAGCGCACGCAGTAGGTCGGCGGGGCGATGATCCCGCCGTGCGGGGAGACCCGCGCGGCGGCCTCGTCGACGTGCCAGGGGTGCGGCGGATCCGCGGGCGCTCCGGCGAAGACGCGGCCCGGCACGCCGCCCGAGATCGTCGTGGCGAAGTCGCGGATGTCCTCGAGGCCGACCACGTAGCGGAAGGGCCCGTAGCGGCGCCCCAGGTGCTTCCGGTCGATCACGGCGAACCCCCGTCGAACGCCGCCTCGGCGATGGCGTTCTTGAGCACGTCCTCGCCGCGCTGGTTCCTCGCGGTCACCTCGACGCGCACCCGGCCGCCCTCGACGGCGACGCATCGCCCCTCGAAGCGCACCGTGTCGCCGACGCTCACCGGGCGCGCGAAGCGCACCTCGAGCTTCGCGATGCGGCCGGGGTCGTCGAAGTAGCGCGCGCAGGCGTCGGCGAGCCACGCCATCGTGCACATGCCCTGCAGGATGGCGCCGGGCTGGCCCGCCCTGCGGCCCACCTCGGGGTCGATGTGGATGGGGTTGAAATCGCCGGACGCCGCCGCGTAGTAGGTGGGCCGGTACCGGTCGCACTCGCGCACGAGCTCGAACGTGTCGCCGGCGCGGAAGTCCGCCAGGCTCTTCATGCTCGCTCCTTCAGGGGAGGGGGGCGTCGAGCGGATCCTCGGCGTCCTGCGCGTCGCGCCGCTTGGGCGGCGCTGCGTAGGAGCTCTTCACGAACTCGATCAGCCGGTCGAGGTAGCTCGTGATGGGCGGGCAGCGGAGGCCGGTGCCGTCGAGCAGCTCGAGCTGGTTCCGGGCGTTGTAGATGGCGAGGTGGTTCACGAGCCGGATGGCGTTCCGGTGCGGCCGCGCCAGCTTCTCCACGAGCGGCAGCGCGAGCAGCGCCTCCACCGCGCGGTGAGGCAGGGCCACCGTCGGCAACGTCTTCCCCGCGCGCGCCGCGATGAGCTCGTACACCTTGCGCGCGGAGAGCGGCGCCGGATCGACGAGGTGGATCGTCCTCCCCACGGCCGCGCGGTTCGCGCCGATCGAGAGCGCGGCCTCCACGACGAAGTCCACCGGCACGACGTTGAGCGGGGCGACTCCGTCGCCGGGCAGCGGGAGCGGCACCGCGACGGGCGACGCGACGAGCGCGATGGCGAGGTAGTACGGGCCCTCGAAGCGGTCCACCTCGCCGGTGCGCGAGTCGCCCACCACGATGCTCGGCCGGTAGACGGTCGCGGGGAGGTCGGCCATCGCGCTCCGCACGAGGCGCTCCGCGTGGAACTTCGAGCGCTCGTACGCGTTGTGGAACCCCTGGCCCATCTCCAGCTCCTCCTCGAGGATGACGCCCTCGCGGTCGCCGGAGACGTAGGCGGTGGAGAAGTGGTGGAGGCGCTCGAGGCCGCGCGCGGCGCGCGCCAGCTCGACGACGTGCCGCGTGCCCTCGAGGTTCACCCCGCGGATGGCGCGCGCGTCGGCGGTGAGGTCGTAGAGGCCTGCCAGGTGCCAGATCTCGGTGAGCTCGCCGGTGAGCCGCTTGTACTCCTCGCCCGAGAGGCCGAGGTGCATGTAGGCCACGTCGCCCTCGATCACCTCGCCCGCGACCGAGAGCGCGTCGAGCTCGGCGCGCGCGGCCGCGACGTGGCGGGAGCGGGTGAAGAGGACGAGGCGATCGCGCCCGCGGTCGAGCCGGCCCGCGAGCCCGCGCACGAGGCGGCGCCCGATGAACCCCGGCCAGCCGGTGACGAGGACGACCTTCCCGCGATCCGCCATTGCCTCGGTCAATAGCGCGCCGGCGCGCTGTTGGGAAGCTTTCGCGAGAGGCCACCCGTGACGTCGGCGAGGAGGCGGCGCGCCTTCGACCGGAGCGCGGCCGGGTCGCCGTCGTTCACCACCACCGCGTCGGCGCGTGCCGCCTTGTCGTCGATCGGCAGCTGCGCCGCCAGCCGCGCCTCCGCCTCGACCCGGCCGAGCCCGTCGCGCTCGGCGAGGCGCGCGATCTGCGCCTCGCGCGGGGCCCACACCACGACCGCCAGGTCGACCTCCCGATCGAGGCCGGCCTCGAAGAGGAGGGGCACGTCGTAGACGGCGACGGCGTGGCCGGCGGCCGCGAGCCGCGCCAGCTCCTCGCGGAACAGCGCGCGGACGGCCGGGTGGACGATCGCCTCGAGCCGG
>DASWDS010000133.1:0-2375 GCA_036395165.1 Anaeromyxobacteraceae bacterium
CCGACGAACCCGGACGCGTGCGAGTCGTCCACGAGCACGAGCGCGCCAGCGCGCTCGGCGAGCTCGCAGATGCGATCGAGCGGAGCGAGGTGCCCGTCCATGGAGAAGACGCCGTCGGTGGCGACGACGACGAGGCGCGCCCCGCCCGACCGCGCCTCCTCGAGCCGCGCCGCGAGCTCGCCCATGTCGGCGGTCGCGTAGCGGTAGCGCCGCGCCTTGCAGAGCCGGATGCCGTCGATGAGCGAGGCGTGGACGAGCGCGTCGGAGACGACGGCGTCCTCCTCCGACAGGAGCGCCTCGAAGACGCCGCCGTTCGCGTCGAAGCAGGAGCCGAACAGGATCGCGTCCTCGAACCCGAAGAAGCGCGCGAGGCGCGCCTCGAGCTCGCGGTGGCGATCCTGCGTACCGCAGATGAAGCGCACCGACGACAGGCCGAAGCCGCGCTCGTCCAGGGCTCGCCGCGCGCCCGCGAGCACCGCCGGGTGCGAGGAGAGCCCGAGGTAGTTGTTCGCGCAGAAGTTGAGGACGTCCCGGTCGTTCACGCGCACGACCGGCCCCTGCGGCGAGGCGAGGACCCGCTCCTCCTTGAACGTGCCGGCGGCGCGGATCTCGTCGAGCTGCCGCCGGAACACTTCTCGCGCGCTGTCGAACATCTGGGACCTCGGTCAAAACTGCAGCAGCACCTTCGGGTGTTGGTTGATCTTGTCCTCGAAGCGCGCGGCGTCGAGCTCGCGGAACGGGACGATGGTGCCCTCCCCCCGCTGGAGGATGACGTCCCAGACCAGGTCGTGGATGTTCGGGTCGCGCGACTCGAGCAGGTTGCGCGTGATGTGCCAGGTCTCGAAGATGCGCCGCCCCACGACGCCGTGGAGGCTGATGCCGTCCACGATGACGCGGTCGAGGCTCTCGATGACGGCGTCGCCGCTCTTCAGCCCGAACAGGATGACGTGCCCGCCGCGCCGCACCGCCGCGAGCGCCGTGTTGAGCGCGGCGTTCGAGCCCGACATCTCGAGCGCCACGTCGACGCCCACGCCCTCGGTGAGGTCGCGGATCTCGCGCGTGATCTCCTCGTCGTGGACATAGGCGGTGGCGTCCTTCTTGGCGGGCTCGACCACCGCGTCGGCGCCGAGCGCCCGCGCCATCGCGATGTGCTTCGCCATCGGCTCGACGCCGATCACCTGACGCGCGCCGAGGGCGCGCGCGATCACCACGGCGAAGAGCCCGATCGTGCCGCAGCCGATGATGGCGACGGTCTTGCCGCGCAGGTTCACCTTCGTGCAGGCGTGCACCGCGTTTCCGAAGGGCTCCTGCAGCGCCGCCACCTCGGGGCGGATCTTGCGCAGGTCGGTCGCCCAGAGGGTCTGGGCGGGGAGCTTCACGTACTCCGCGAAGCAGCCGTCCTGGCTGATGCCGATGATGCGCGCTGTCTCGCAGACGTGGTTGTCCCCGATGCGGCACTGGTAGCAGGTGTTGCAGACGATGTGGCTCTCGGTCGAGACGAGGTCGCCGGGCTTGTACCCGTAGTCGCGCGCCGCCTCCGAGCCGACCTCGACCACCTCGCCGAGCAGCTCGTGCCCGATGACCCGGACGTCGCGGCCCTCGCGATCGAGCGAGCCCTGGATCATGTCGCCGAAGGCGCGGCGGAACCAGATGCCGCGGTCCGAGCCGCAGAACCCGGCGTAGCGCGGCCGGATGAGGACCTGCGCCCCGTCGCGGTAATCCCGGTCCGGGTCGAGGCGAGGGCGCTCCACCTCCTCGCGGCGCAGCCCGCGCGACGTCTCCCAGGCGTCCTTCGCGCGGTCGTAGACGAGCGCCCACATCGTCGCGTGCAAGTGGCCTCCAGCTGCCCCTCGTCTCGTCTCGGCAGCGCGCCTGAGCTTAGCCAGCCGTGCGAGGGGCGGCCCGCGAATCGCGCCCCGCGCGCGTGCGGCTGGTCGCCTCCCTCCTCGCGCGCCCCCGGCAGGTGGTGTACGAATGCCGGATGGCCCCCGGCCTCCTCCACGACCGCCGCTGGCTGCTCGCCTCCGGGCTCGTGGCGCTCGTCATCGCGTGGGTCGCGGTGCACGGGATGCTCGGGCCGCAGGTGCCCGCCTACCGCGTCGCGCGCCAGGACCTGGTCGCGCGCGTCATGGCGGGCGGGCAGGTGATGTCGCCGGCGCGCATCGCGCTCGGGAGCGCCTCGGTCGGCCAGGTGACGCAGGTGCTCGTCGAGGAGGGCGATCGCGTGGAGCGCGGCCAGCTCCTCGTGCAGCTCGACGACGGCGAGCCGCGCGCGGCGGCCGCCGCGGCGCGAGCGGCGGTGGCGCAGGCGTCGGCGCGGCTCGAGCTGGCCGCGGCCGGGAGCGAGTCGCGGCTCGCCATGGCGGCGCTCACGC
>DASWDS010000134.1:0-3143 GCA_036395165.1 Anaeromyxobacteraceae bacterium
GGCGAGGTCGAGCGCCGGGAGCTCCGGCGGGCGGCCGCGGAAGTAGGCGCGCAGCGCGGCCCGCGCCGCCTCGAGGTGCTCGTGCTCGGCGGTCGACAGCGCGGGGCGGGGCGCGGCGGCCTCGCCGAGCGAGACCGCGCGCACGCCGCGATCGGTCGCCTCGACGGTGATGGGACCGACGGGCGATCGCAGGCGCGCGATGGCGGTCACCCCTTCGCCCCCCGCGCGTCCCGCACCTCGACGGCGCGCGGCCCGGCGGCGAAGCGCGTCAGCGTCTCCGCGATCTCGCGGTTCACCTGCTTCAGGAGATCCGCCTTCTCCCGGTACGGGAGGAAGCCGCTCTTGAACCCCTGCACGACGAGCGTGACGAGGTCCTCGAGCGTGAAGCCCATCTCGCGGTGCGCGATCCAGAGCTCCTTGGTGGCGGTCGTGTCGGTGATGAGCCGGTTGTCGGTGTTCACCGTCACGCGCAGGCCGAAGTCGAAGTAGAACTTGAGCGGGTGGCTCTTCATGTCGGCCACCGAGCGCGTCTGGACGTTCGACGACGGGCACATCTCGAGCGGGATGCGGTGGTCGTTCACGTAGTTGAGCAGGTCGCCGTTCTCCCGCAGCCGCACGCCGTGGCCGATCCGGTGCGCGCCGCAGGAGTGCAGCGCCTGCGCGATCGACTCGGGCCCGTACGCCTCGCCGGCGTGGATCGTGACGTTCACGTTGTTGTCGAGGATGAGCTGGAAGGCGCGCTGATGGTCCTTCGACGGGTAGCCCTCCTCGGCGCCCGCGAGGTCGTAGCCGACCACGCCCTTGTTCTTGTAGGCCACCGACAGCTCGGCGAGGCGGAGCGAGGTGACGGGATCGATGTGGCGGATCCCGCAGATGATGACGTTCGACTTGATGCCGGTCTCACGCTTCGCGACGCGCAGCCCCTCGAGCACCGCGTCGACGATGGTGGTCGGCTTGAGCCCGCGCCGGGTGTGGAGCACCGGCGCGTAGCGCACCTCGAGGTAGCGCACGTTCTCCGTGGCGCAGTCGAGGGCGAGCTCGTAGGCGGACCGGTAGAGCGCCTCCTCCGTCTGGAGCACGGAGAGCGTGATGTCGAAGGCGGTGAGGTAGTCCTCCAGGTTCGCGCAGATCTGGCCCTGGTGCATGGCGCGCGCGAGCCCGTCGGGCGTGTCCTGCGGCAGCTTTATCTTTTGTTCCTCGGCGAGCTCGAGGATGGTCCCGATGCGGAGCGAGCCGTCGAGGTGGCAGTGCAGGTCGGTCTTGGGGAGCGCGCGGAGCAGCTCCTCGGTGACCGGAGGGAGCGGCCCCGTGGGGATGGGGCCTACGGAGATCGGCTGAGGCACGTCCCCATCATAAGTCCGCGCCCGCTTGCCCGGCCCGGCTATCCTCGTACCCACAGGGAGGGAGCATGGTCAGACACCTCGGGGCGTTCGCGGTCCGGCTGGCGGTCTCGGCGGTGGTGCTCATGCTCGCGGTGGGCTGGGTCACGCCCGGGAACCCGTACAACACCGTCGGGCGCGCGGCGGTGGTCTCGATCTTCCTGTCGCTCGCGTCGTACCTCACGCTGGCGCGCTTCCTCTGGTTCCTGCTCTTGCCGTGGCTCCTCTACGCGCTCATCTGGCTCGCCACCATCATGGGCGCGTACGGCCTCGATTTCTTCCGCGCGCTCCTCCTCGCGCTCGCGCTGACGCTGCTCTCCTTCCTGGTCTCGCTCGTGTTCGGCATCCGCGGCCTGTAGCCGCTCGACGGCCCGTCGTTAGCTTTGAGGCATGGCGCGAGGGATCGGTCGGACCGTGGCGAAGGTCGTCGTGGGCGTGGTGGGGGCGCTGGTGGTGCTCGCCGTCGTGCTCACGCTCGTGCTGCAGACGGGCGCCGCGTCGCGCCGGGTCCGGGACCTCGTCGTGCCGCGCGCCTCGGCCGCGCTCGGCCGCGAGCTCACCGTGGAGGACGCGAAGCTGCGGATCTTCCCGGGGCCGCGAGTGGCGCTCACCGGCGCCTCGCTGGCGGGGCGTCCCGGCGAGCCCCCGCTCATGCAGCTCGAGGCGCTCGAGGTGACGCTCGAGCTGTGGCCGCTCGTCCGCTCGCTCGGCAAGGAGGTCGAGGTGGACGGAATCCGCCTCGTCAGGCCCGTGGTGAACCTCGTGCGCGGCAAGGACGGGACCTGGAACTACGAGGGCGTGGGGGGCGGCGGCGCGAACGCGAAGCCCGCACCCGGCGGAGAGCCCGAGCGCAAGGTGGTCGTGAACCACGCGTCGATCGAGGACGGGGCGGTCCGCCTCGTCGACCGCGTGGGCGGGGGGGCCGGCGCGGTGGCCGTCTCGAGGATCCAGCTCGCAGCCGATCACGTCGGCGTCGGCGAGCCGCTCGAGGCGCGCATCTCCGCCGCCATCGCCGGGCCGGAGAAGAACTTCGACGCGCGCATCCACGCGTCGCGCCTGCCGGCGAGCGTCGCCGCCCTCGGCCCCGGCCGGTACCCGGAGCTCACGGGCGAGCTCGCGCTGCGCGGCCTCGACCTCGGCCAGGTGCGCGCGTTCCTGCCCTCGAAGCTCACCGGGATCATGACCGGCGGCAGGGTCGACGCCGAGGCGAAGCTCGCGACGGTGTCCGGCAAGTACCAGGTGGACGGGAGCGGGAAGCTCTCCCAGGTGAGGCTCCGCGGCGAGCCGGCGCAGGGCGGGTTCCAGCTGCACGCGCTCGCCGATCCGGCGAGCGGCGCCGCACGCGCCACCCTCGACAGGATCGCGCTGAAGGGGCCCGGCGTCGATCTCGGCGGGAACGCGACGGCGGAGACGAAGCCGCCGCGCGTGCGCTTCGCCATCGCGGGGCCGCTCCTCGACCTCGGGCAGGTCATGGGGCTCCTCCCGCAGCAGGAGAACGCGGCGCAGCAGAAGCCGGCGGCGAGCGGCGCGCTCCTCACCGCCGCGCAGCGGCGCACCGTCGGCGCGCTCGACGTCGCGGGCACGCTCGACATCCAGAGGGTGGTGAAGGGCGCGCTCGTGGCGAGCGGTTTCAAGGCCAAGGCGGCGCTCGAGGAGGGCGTCTTCGTCCTGCACGAGGCGCAGGCCGACTTCTTCGGCGGCCGCGTGGACGCGGCGGGGACGCGCGTGGACCTGTCGGAGGCGCAGCCGACCTGGAACCTGAAG
>DASWDS010000135.1:0-3716 GCA_036395165.1 Anaeromyxobacteraceae bacterium
GGCGGCACACCGGACAGTGGGGGCGTAGGCAGTCCCGGGGAGCGGCATCATCGTGGGCGGCGGCGGCGCGTGGATGCCGCGGCCGGATCCAGGGCATCAGGCGCGGGCGAGCGGGGTCGGGACGGATGACGGTGGCGAGGCGGAGCGAGCCGGACGGGCGGGGGATCCGCGCCGACTACCACTTTCACACCGCGTTCTCCTACGACTCGCGGACGACCCCGGAGGCGGTCCTGGAGAGAGCGCTCTCCTCGGGGCTGGACGTGCTCTGCGTCACCGACCACGACACCATCGAGGGCGCGCTCGCGCTCGCTCGCGTCCGCTGCCCGGAGGTCGAGGTCGTCGTCGGCTGCGAGTTCACCGCCGACGACGGGTCGCACGTCATCGGCCTCGACCTCCGCGACGCGATCGCGGAGCGGCGCCTGCCCGCGCTCCTCGAGGAGATCAAGCTCCAGGGCGGGCTCGTGCTGCTGCCGCACCCGTTCCGGCGCGGGAGCGGCGTCTTCCGGAACGAGGCGCGGCGCAGCGAGGCGTTCGTCCGCGAGGTGCTCTCGCGCACCGACCTCGTCGAGTGCTTCAACGGGCGCGACTCCTACGAGGCCAACCAGCGGAGCTACCGGTTCGCGCTCGCCCGCGGCCTCGCCGCGGTGGCCGGCAGCGACGCCCACACGCCGGCCGAGATCGGCTCCGTGTTCGTCGAGTACGAGCGCGCCGGCTTCGTCCACGGGGCCTCGCCCCGGCGCGTCGTCTTCCCAGCGCAGGAGCCCGCCTTCGAGAGCTCCTTCAAGCGGAGGCTCATGGAGCTCTTCCACGCGCACAAGCGCAGCCTGCCCACCATCGTGACGGAGGCGCATCGGATCCTGCGGAAGCGGCTCGGACGAGACGTCCCGCGCGACCCGCTCGCAGCGCCCCGCGCGCACTACGAGCTCGCGGGCGCACCGAGCGAGGCGAGGGCCCATGGCGAGTAGCTCCTGGCTCCGCGCCCAGCTCCTGCTCAAGCGCGCCGCCGACGTGACCGTCGCCGCGATCCTCCTCGTGGCGCTCCTCCCCGTCATGGTCGTCATCGCGCTCGCGGTGAAGGCGACGTCGCCGGGCGAGGTCATCTTCAGGCAGGAGCGCGCGGGCCGGGGAGGGCGCCCGTTCACGATCCTGAAGTTCCGGACCATGGTGAAGGACGCGCCGCGCTCGAGCCTCGGGACCTACTGCTACCAGGACGATCCGCGCGTCACGCGGGTGGGCAAGCTCCTCCGCAAGTCGAGCCTCGACGAGCTGCCGCAGCTCGTCAACATCCTGCGCGGCGACATGAGCCTCGTCGGCCCGCGGCCCGATCTCCCGCACCACGTGGCGCGCTACACGGCGTTCCAGCGGGAGCGGCTGCGGATGAGGCCCGGCGTCACGGGCTGGGCGCAGGTGAACGGGCGCAACGCCATCTCGTGGGACGATCGGATCAGGCTCGACGTCGAGTACGTGCGGCACTGGTCGCCGCGCCGCGATCTCGGCGTGATCCTGAAGACGATCGCGGTGGTCCTGACCGGCAAGGGGGCCGAGCTTCCCAGGAAGCTCGGGGGCGCCTGATGGGCCGACGACCAGACCGCGACGGCCCGACCGTCCTCGTCACGGGCGCGGGCGCGCCACCCGGCGTCGGCATCATGAAGGCGCTCCGCCAGTCCGCGCTGCGGCCGCGGATCGTCGCGACCGACGCCGAGCCGCTCTCGGTGGGCCTCTTCCGCGCCGACGCGGCGTACGTGGTGCCGAAGGTCGCGGCGGACGAGGCGCTGTACCTGGACGCGCTCGAGGAGGTCTGCGTCCGCGAGCGGGTCGCGCTGGTGTGCTTCGGCACCGAGGTGGAGATGCGGCGGATGGCGCCCCACGTCGAGGCGCTCGAGCGCCGGACGGGCGCGCGGCTCGTCCTCAACTCGCCCGCGGCGGTGGATGCGTTCATGGACAAGTGGAAGACGACATGCGTCCTCCGCGAGCGCGATCTGCCGGTGCCGGACACCGTCCTCGCGACCGACGCCGCGGCCGTCGCCGCCTTCCTGGCGCGCCACCCGTTCCCGCTCATTGTGAAGCCCCGGCACGGCTCCGGGTCGAGGAACCTGTTCACGGTGCGCGCGGAGGGCGAGCTCGCCTTCCTCGCGCGCTGGGTGCCCGACCCCGTCCTGCAGGAGTACCTCCTCCCCGACGACGAGGAGTACACGGTCGGAGTCTACAAGAGCGCCAAGCGAGGCTACGTGGGCCAGATCGTGTTCCGCCGCAGCCTCGCCGCCGGGCTCACCTACAAGGCCGAGGTGGTGCGCGACCCCGAGATCGAGGCGGTGTGCCGGAGGGTGGTGGAGTCGTTCGACGTATGGGGGCCCGTCAACGTGCAGCTCCGGAAGACGGCGAACGGGGTCCGCATCTTCGAGATCAACCTCCGCTTCTCGAGCTCCGTCCCGATGCGGGCCCACTTCGGCTTCAACGAGCCCGAGCTGTGCCTGCGTGACGTCGTCCTGGGCGAGGCGATTGCTCGCCCGGCGATCCGGCCCGGCGTCGCCCTGCGCTACTGGGACGAGGTCTACCTCGCGCCGGAAGAGCGCTCGCGCCCGCACGCAGAGGCGCGGTCCGGCGCGCGGCGCGGAACGAAGCTCGACGACTTCTGACCTCCCGCGACCACGGCGGACCACGATGATGCGCCCAGCACCGGCAGTGAATGACCGAGCGCCCGCTCGCGGCGGGTATCGCGTGAACCCGGGTCCCGTCTCCCTCAACCCGCAAGAGCGGGGGGAGGGCCGGGGAGAGGGGGAGTCCGCGACGGTCGTCCACGTCACGACCGTGCCGATGTCGCTCGCGACGCACCTCTCCGGCCAGGTCGGCCACATGCGCGCCCGCGGGTTCCGCGTGCACGTCGTCGCCTCGCCCGGCGCGGAGCTGACCGCGTTCGCGGAGCGGGAGGGCGTCCCCGTCCACGCCGTCCCGATGAGGCGGGCCATCACCCCGCTCGACGACCTCGTCGCCGTCTGGAGGCTGTGGGCGCTGCTGCGCCGCCTCCGGCCGGCCATCGTGCACTCGCACACGCCGAAGGGCGGACTGCTCGGCATGATCGCGGCCACGCTGGCGCGGACGCCGGTGCGCATCTACCACGTCCGCGGGCTGCCCTTCGTGACCGCGTCGGGGCTCCGCCGCCGGCTGCTCCGGTGGACCGAGTGGATGTCGTGCGCGCTCGCGCACCGGGTCCTCGCCGTGAGCCACTCGATGCGCGCCCTCGCCGTCGAGGAGCGCCTGTGCGCTGCGGACAAGATCGCGGTGCCGCTCGGCGGCAGCGGGAACGGCGTGGACGCCGCCGGCAAGTTCAAGCCGCTCCCGGCGCAGGTCCGCCTCGAGACGCGGGAGCGGCACGGCATCCCGGAGGACGCGCTCGTCGTCGGCTTCGTCGGCCGCCTCGTGCGCGACAAGGGCTTCGCCGAGCTGATGGCCGCCTGGAGCGCGCTCAGGGAGCGCGATCGCCGCCTGCACCTGCTGCTCGTCGGATGGCTCGACGACCTCGAGCCCGACCTGAGGCCGCTCCGCGCCGCGCTCGAGGCCGACCCGCGCATCCACTTCACCGGGCCCGTCTCGGAGACGCCTGGGCTCTACGCCGCCATGGACATCGTGGCGCTCCCGACGTACCGCGAGGGCTTCCCGAACGTCGTGCTCGAGGCCGCGGCGATGGGCCTCCCCGTCGTCGCGACCTCGGTGCCGGG
>DASWDS010000136.1:0-5995 GCA_036395165.1 Anaeromyxobacteraceae bacterium
CGATGATGAAGAGGATGGCGAGTGACGACCGGCGGCTCTTCACGGGCGCCGAATGTAACCCGGACCGCGCGCGCCCGCCCCCGAAAGCCGCCGCCCTCAGCGGCAGACCCGGTTCCTGCCCGCCCGCTTCGCGTCGTAGAGGCGTGCGTCGGCGCGCGCGACGAGCGCGTCGGGCCCGGCGTCGGCCTCCTCGAGCGCCGCGACGCCGATCGAGACGGTCACCGCGATGGGAGCACCCTCGAACTCGATCCGCCGGGCCTCGACGAGCGCGCGGATCTTCTCCGCGAACAGGACCGCGTTCTCGAGGGTCACGCCCGGCAGGAGCACCGCCAGCTCCTCGCCGCCGATGCGCGCGAGGAGCTGCTCGGCGCGCACGAGCGGGCGCACCGCGGCGGCGAGCTCGCGCAGGACGAGGTCGCCGGCGAGGTGCCCGAAGCGGTCGTTCACCGACTTGAAGCGATCGAGATCGAGGAGCGCCAGCGCGAGCGGCTGGCCGTGGCGGCGGGCGCGCTTCAGCTCGCGCCCGAGCGCCTCGGCGAAGGCGCCCTTGTGCGCGAGCCCGGTGAGCGGGTCCTCGTCGGCGAGGCGCCGGAGCTCCGCATGGTAGAGGGCCTCCAGGTCGTCCCCGGCGAGGTACTTGAGGACGACGGAGCCTACCCGGACGAGATCGCCGGGGGCGAGCGCGCGCTCGACGACGCGGTCGTCGCCGACGAAGGTGCCGTTCGTGGACCCGAGGTCCTCCACGAGGTGCCCGGCGCCGTCGCCCCGGACCCGCGCGTGACGGCGCGACACGTCCTCGGCGTCGAGGACCAGGTCGCACCCCGTGTCGCGCCCCAGCACGACCTCGCGCCGCGAGAGCGCCACGCGGACGCCGAGCAGGCGCCGCGCCGGCGCGTGGAGCACGACGAGGCAGCCCTCGCCCCCCGGGGCGGGCGCGGTGTATCCGGAAGCCTTCGTCTCCTCGGTGGCCATGGCGGTCGAGGCCCAGCCTCGCACGGACAGTCTACACGCGCCAGTGGATGCGCTCGAAGTCCTCGTCCGGCACCGTGAAGGTGACGTAGCCGAAGCGCGGCAGCCGCTCCACCTCGACCTCCCCGCGCAGCACGTGGATCGCGAGCGCCACCCGATCGCCGCGCACGAGCCCGAGCGACGGGAAGGGGAGCGCCAGCTCGAGCACGCGGGCGAAGGCGCTCTGCCCGAGCTCGGCGCCGCCGCGCCGCCCGTGGCGCGTCGCGCCGTCCGGCACGACCTCGAAGTCGACCTGCGCCTGCACGTTGGCCGCGACCGCCTCCACGCGCACGGTGCTGCAGACCTCGCCGGTGCGCTGGGGCGCCTCCACGGGGTCGAGGCACAGGTAGAGCTTCTGCAGGTCGAATCCGTAGCGCAGCGCCTGGAACGCCTGCGCGCCGCCGAACATGGACCCGCGCGTCTGGCCCGGGCGGTACAGCCCGCCGCCCTGCCACTCGAAGTAGGTGGTCTCCCGCCCGTCGATGCAGGGCGTGATGAGGCAGGTGGGCTCACGCAGCGGCTTCGAGTCGCTCGGGCCGGCGGCGCCGGCGTGCTTGATGGGCTCGAGCGCCTCGATGGGCAGCGGCGCGCCGATGAGCTGGCAGGCGGCGACCACGAGCGAGCGGAACAGGCCGTCGAACTCGACCGCGAGCTCGGTGTGGAAGTCGTCCCCGTACCACCAGTACCAGTCGGAGCCCTCGGCGGCGTAGAGGTGGCGGTGCGCGAGCGCGAGGGTCTCCTTCGCCATGCCGGACGGCGGCGCCGCCTCGACCCGGGCGAGCGCGTCGCGGGCGCGGCCGAGCGCGGTCCAGGCGCGGCGATCCTCCTCGTGGCCCATCCAGATGCGGTACGAGGCCTCGATCCACGACCCCGAGTGGATGCGGGGGATGGCCGGGCCGGGCGCGCCGGCCGTCGCCTGCTCCATGGTCACCGTCTCGAGCCCCCTCGTCGTCTCGAGGCGGCGGTACAGCGTCTCGAGGAAGGCGCGGCCGGAGCCCTCGAAGTGCTCCCACGGGTTCTCGCCGTCGAGGAAGACGCCGACCGTGGCGGGACCCTGCTGCCCGTCCTCCTTCCACGCGTCCCCGATCGCCTCGAGGTGCGACGTGAAGTCGGCCGCCGCGTCCGCCGCCGAGGTGCGCGCGTAGCTGAAGCCGATGAGGTCGGAGAGGCCGCGATCGCGGAAGAGCATCGCGATCTCCCCGCCGCCCGCCAGCGCGCGCCACGGCCGATAGAGCGCGCGCAGCCGCGAGGTGCCCTCCGGCAGCGAGTGCAGGAGGATCCCCTCGTCCGTCGCGGTCCAGCGCACGCCCTCGGTGGCGAGGATGTCGAGCGCCTCCGGCGAGACGGAGCCCTCCGCCGGCCACATCCCGGCGGCGGGGCGTCCGAACGCGCGGGCGTGCGACGCGAGCGCCTCGCGGACGTGCCAGCGGGCGTCCTCCGGCCACGAGAAGCGCGGCGGGAGCGCCGCCCCCGGCAGCGCGCGGCGCGCCGCGTCGCTGTCGCACACGAGCGGGAGGATGGGGTGGTAGTACGGCGTCGTCGAGAGCTCGACCTGGCCCCGCTCGGCGAGCGCGCGCCAGCGCGGCGCGATCTCCCCCACGATCCGGCGCTGCGCGTCGAGCACGTAGGCGAGGTCGCCCTCGGTGAAGGCGCGGCCCTTCTTCACCAGCGCGCGGAGGCCCTCGTCGTCCTCGACCGCGCCGAACCCGAACCAGGCGAGGTTGAAGAGGAGCTGCAGATCCGCGATCTCGGCGTCGCTGAAGTCGCTCGCCACGCGCGCGAGGTCGAGGTAGCGCACGTCGCGGCCCCGCTTCTGGAGGAGCTCCCAGTAGCGTGGCAGCGGCTTCACCGCCGTCTCCCAGTCGATCATGAAGAAGGAGCGCAGGATGGCCTGGCGCTCCTCGGGGAGGAGGTCCCTCGCGCGCTTCCTCGAGACGTCGAGGAACCGGTCGCGCGCCTCGCCGCGCGCGTACGCCTCGAGCTGCTCCATCAGGACGGGCGTGAAGTTGACGGTGCAGCGGATGGCCGGGTGCCGCTCGAGCATCCACGCCATGTCGTAGTAGGCGCGCGTCGCGTGCAGCCGGACCCACGGCAGGAGGAACTCGCCCGTGTCCGGCTCCCGGTAGAGCGGCTGGTGCATGTGCCACAGGAAGGCGAGGCGGACCTTGGGCATCGTGTCCCGGACGCTACCGTCGCGGCTGGTGCGGGTCCACCCCGTGAAGGACGGACGCGCGCATCATCCACCCGATCTCGTCGCCGGCAGGTGGATGATCTGCACGACGAGCCCCTCCGGGCCCTCCACGTAGAGCGAGCGCGCCCCGTCGCGGTGGCGGCGCGGCGGCGCGACGATCCGGGCGCCGCGCGCCTCGAGCCAGGACGCCCAGGCGTCCACGTCGTCCGCGCCTGGCACGACGAGGCCGATGTGATCGAGCATCCCGGGGCCGGTCGCGTCTGCGGCGCGGTGCAGCGCGACGTTGTCCTCGTGCCGGACGAGGTAGACGTCATCCGCGTCGGGCCGCCACTCGACCCGATAGCCGAGCTGGTCCACGAAGAAGCGCTCCGCGGCCGCGAGATCGCGCATCCGGAGCGCGACGTGGCGGACGCCCAGCGCGGCGGGCGGGCCGGCCTCGGTCACGCCGGTCGTTTAACGGCGCCCGGCCGGGGGCGCACGGCGGAGTCGTCGCCTACCGGAAAAGCTTCCCGATCCCCTTCGTCTTGAGCTCCCCCATCTCCTTGGCGAGCCTCCCCAGACGATCGCTCTTGTCGGCGATCTCGCGCTGCAGCCGCGAGATGCGGACGTCGCGCTCGCCGATCTGGGCCTGGAGGACGTCGCGCTCCTGCACGAGGCGCTGCAGCCGCTCCGCCACCTCGGCGCCGGGCGCGTTCGGCTCGCCGCGCGCCGCCTGCGCGATCGCCTCGGCGTCCGCGAGGCGCTTCAGGGCGTCGCCGAGCTTCGTCTCCGCCTCCTTCACCCTCGCCTCGGGGCTCCCGGGCGGTGTCGCCTTCGCCTCGAGCGCCGCGATCTCCCCGGAGAGCGCGGCGACCTCGGCCGTGCGCTTCTCGGTCTCCTCGCGCAGCTCCCCGACCTCGGCCGCCCGCGTGGCGAGCTCCTCCCGCAGGCGAGCCACCTCGCCGGCCGACGGCGCCGCGCCCGACGCCTGCAGCCCCTGGAGCCGGACCTCGAGCTCGTCCTTCTCCCAGCGCACCGCCTGCAGCTCCGCCTCGAGCGTGGCAGCCTGCGCCTCCGCGCTCTCCGCCAGGTTCCGCTGCGCGGCGATCTCGTCGCGCGCTCCGGCGAGCGAGGCGCGCGCCTCCTCCGCCTCGGCGCGCCCGGCCTCGGACGCGGCGCGGAGGCCGTCGAGGTCGCGCCGCAGCCGCTCGACCGCGCCGCGGAGGTCCGCGAGCTCGGCGCGCGCGGCCTCCTCCGCCCCGCGCGCCCGCTCCACCTCGCCCAGGGCCTCTCCGGCGCGGGCCGCGTCGGCCTGCGCGGCGTCTCGTGCGCCCGCCGCCTCCGCGCGCGCGGCGCCGGCCTCGGCATGCGCCGCCTCCGCGTCGTTCCGCGCGGCCTCGGCGTCGCGCTCGAGCCGCTCGATCCGCGCGCGCAACCGCTCGCGCTCCTCTTCGACGTCCGCGATCCGCGCCGCGAGCGCCTCGCGGGCGCTCGAGAGCTCGCCCCGCAGCCGCGCCGCAGCCGCGCTCTCCTCTCCGCGCACCGCCGCGCCGGCCATCCCCGCTGCGCGGCGCTCCGCCTCCGCCGCCCGGGCCGTCACCTCGTCGAGGCGCGCGTTCGCCTCCCTGAGCCGCTCCGCCAGGAGGTCCGCCTCGGCGTGGCCGCGCGTCGTCGCGGCCTCGGCCTCCTCGCGCCGCTCCTGCGCCTCGGCGAGCTGCGCGGCCGCCTCCGCGAGCCGCGCCGCCACCTCGGCCAGCCGCGCCTCCAGCCCGGCGGCGCGATCGCGCTCGCGGCCCGCCTCGGCCACGGCCGCCTCGGCGCGGGCGCGCTCGTCCTCGGCGCCCTCGTGGGCGCCCTCCGCGCGGGCGCGCTCCTCCGCGAGCGCCGCCTCGAGCTCGGCCACCCGGACGCGCCCGTCGTCGGAGCGCGAGGCGGTGTCGGCGCGCTCGTGCTCGAGCGCCTCGCGGCGTGCCTCGGCTGCCACCGCGCGCGCCTCCAGGGCGGCGGCCTCCGCGGCGTGCCCCTCGGCACGATGCCGCAGCGCCTCCACCTCCGCGGTGAGCCCCTGGACCTCGGCCTCGCGCTCGCCCGCGCTTCGCTCCGCGTCCTCGGCGCGCGCGCGCCCCCGCTCCGCCTCGCCCAGCGCCGCCTCCCGCTCGGCCCTGAGCTCGTGGACCTCTCGCGCCACGTCGCCGAGGCGCCCCTCGAGCGCGGCGCGCTCGCGCTCGGCCCCCTCGAGCGCGGTCGCGAGCGCCTGCCGCGCCTCGAGCACCTCGGCGGAGCGCGCCTCCGCCTCGGCGCGCGCCTGCACCACCTCGCGCTCGTCCTCCTCGGCGCGCGCCTGCGCCGCCACGAGCGCCTCGCGCGCCTCGTCGAGCGCGCCCCGCGCATCGTCCAGGTCGCCCTCGAGCTCGACGAGCCGCGCCTCCGCCGCCTCCGCCCGCTCGACCGCGGAGTCGAGGCCGGAGCGCGCCGGCCCGAGCTGCTCGCGGGCCGCGTCGGCCTCCCGGCGCGCGGCCTCGATCGCGACGGCGAGCTCCTCCGCCTCCGCGCCCCGCGCGTCGCGCTCCGCCCGCGCCTGCGCCAGCTCGTCCTCGACGGCGAACGAACGCGCCTGGCCCGCCGCGAGCTCCGCCCGGAGCGCCTCCAGCTCGGCGCGGGCCGCGTCGTCCGCGGCGCGGGCGCGGTCGGCGTCCGCGCGGGCCGCCTCGAGCCCCTCGCGCGCCGCGTCCGCCTCGAAGCGCGCCGCGTCCGAGCGGGCGCGCACGTGCTCGGCCTCGGCGCGGGCCGCCTCCGCCTCGCGCCGCGCCGCGTCGC
>DASWDS010000137.1:0-6061 GCA_036395165.1 Anaeromyxobacteraceae bacterium
CCCCTCTCCCTGCCCGCGGTCACGCGTCCTCTTCCGCGGCCAGCCCCTCGGCGAGGGCGGCGGCGACGGTCGCGACCACGCGCTCCACCTGCGCCCGCGGCGCGGCGGCGAAGGTGGGGTCTTCCTCGGTGACGAGGTCGAGCGCCTCGGTGACGTAGGCGGCGAGCGCGGGCTGGGTGGCCTCGAGCGCGGGCGGCTCGGACTCGAGCGCGCGAAGATCGTCGAACGCCGCCGCGCCCGTGCGATCTCCGAACGCGACGTCGAACATGGCCCAGGTCTCGAACGCGAGGTCCTGCGCGGCGAGCGCGCCCTGCTCCGGCAGCGGCACCGCGTCGAGCCACGCGACGAGGTCGGGCTGCGCGCTCTCGAAGCGATCGCGCAGCCGGCGCTGCTCGCGATCGGAGAGCGCGTCCACGTGCTTCCACACCGCCTCGACGAGCGCCGGCGTGAGCTGCGAGCCCCTCGCCCTGCCGCGCGGCGGGAGCGGGTGCGCCGGCACCGCGGCTGGCGCGGGCGTCGCCGTCGGCACGTCGGCTGAGGTGGAGAGCCCGCGCGCCACGCGGTCCCAGAGCGCGAAGAGGTTGCCGTAGAGGCGCCGCGCGTCGTCGGGCGACGCGAAGTGCGGCTCCTCGTCGAAGAGCGCGGGGACGACGTCGCTCCGCTCCTCGCCCGCCGCCTGCGCCTTCCGGAACCGCTCCGCCACCTCGGGCGTCCGGAACGGCGAGCCCGCGCGCTCGAGCAGCGCCGAGAGCACCTCCGGCCCCTCGTACTCGGCCACGAGCCCCGCCTCGCCGCCGCCCTCCGCTTCGCCCTTGCGCCGTCGTCCCATGCCGACCTTCTAACGCGTCCCACCGGACCATGGGGCTCCCTCGCGGCCCTCCGCGTCACGCCCCGGCCGGAGCACCTCTCGCGAGGCGCGCCGGACGAGCGAACGGGGAAGGAGCTGCGCGGCGAGGCTCGTGAAGCGGTTGAGCGGCCCGGGCACCGCGACGGCGCGGCCACGGTCGGCGGCGGCGAGCGCCGCCCTGGCCGCCGCCTCCGCGGAGATCCTGCCCGGCGGCTTCTTCAGGCGGGCCCGGTAACCGGAGACCTGGCCGAACTCCGTCTCGACCGGACCGGGGCAGAAGGCGGTGACCGTGATGCGGGTGTGGGCGAGCTCCTCGCCGAGCGCCTCGGAGAACGCGAGCACGAGCGCCTTCGTCGCCCCGTAGAGCGCCATGAAGGGCGTCGGCTGGAAGGCCGCGGCCGAGGCGACGTTCAGGATGACGCCGCGGTCCACCGCGAGCAGGTCGGGGATGAAGGCGCGGTTGAGGAGGACGAGCGCTTCGCAGTTGAGGCGCACCATCGTCGCGAGGCGGGCGGGATCCTGCGCCGCGAACGTGCCGTAGGCGCCGAAGCCGGCGTTGTTGACGAGCCAGCTCGCGCCGCCCAGGCGGTCGGCGGCGGCGAGGACCTTCTCCGCCGCGCCGCCGGTGGCGAGGTCGAGCGCGAGCGGGTGGATGGCGGCGGCGAGCGTGCTCGACTCGGCGGCGAGCGCCTCGAGCCGCTCGACCCGGCGCGCGACGGCCAGCACCGGCTGCCCCCGCCGCGCGAGCGCGCGGGCGAGGGCGGCGCCGATGCCGGAGGAAGCGCCCGTGACGACGGCGAGGCCATGGGCGCGACGGCTCATGCCACCTGTCTTACGTCGTCACTCGTCCGCGAACCACTCGTCCAGCTCGGGCTCGCCGCCCCCTTCGCCCATCGTGGTGGCGTGGCGCTCCATCATCATCTGGTGGCCGCCGCCGGGCCCGAAGCCCTGGTCGTCCTCCATCATGGCGCCGCGCGGGCCGGGGCCGCCCGGACCACCGCGCATCATGCCGGAGCCGCCGCCGTGCATCATCATGCCGCCGCCGTGGACGTGCATCCTCGTCTCGCGCTCGTGGAAGCGCGACAGGAAGATCGCCGCGCGCGCCTTCTTCTGCGGCGAGAGCCCCTGCGTCATCTGCTGGAAGAGCTCCTCGTTGAGGCCCTGGAGCTGCGCGCGGGCGCCGCGCAGGTTCTTGATGGCGGCGTCCACGTTGCCCGCGGCCGTCTGGTCGCCCTGGGCGGCGTCGCGCAGGGTACGGACCGCGTCGCGGACCTGCTTGCGGAGCGGCGTGCGCCGGTCGTCGTACTTCGCGATGAGGTCGCGCATCTTGAGCGCGCCCGCCTCGTCGAAGTCGAGCGCCTCGGCGAGCCCGAGCGTGCGCGCGAGGCGCATGCGCTTCTGGACCTGCTCCTGGCGGGCGGGGTTGTCCCCGTCCTGGCCGCGCTGCTGCGCGCCCTGCTGCTGCGCCGCGAGCGCGAGCGCCGGGGCGAGCGCCAGCATGAGGGTGAGCTTCTTCATGGTCGTTCCTCCGTTCGTGGTTGTTCCCTGTGCGTGAAAGGTCCCTAGAGCCCATCCGCCGCGTCGAGCGCGGCGAGGACGGCGTCCTCCGTGCTGATCGAGTCCGAGGTGTCGGACGACGCGGAGTCGAGGATGGCGCTCGCCTCGACGACGCCGTCCACGTCCGGCTCCCAGGCGGTCGCGACCGCCGTGGCGGGCAGGGCGTGCTGCGTGCGCGGGCCGAGCAGGGCTGGCGAGAGCGCGAAGAGCGCGGCGGCCGCCGCGGCCAAGAAGCCGGCGCCGAGGGCGAGGGCCGTCTTCCGCTGGCGCTGGCGGAGCTTCCAGAGGGCGAGCGTCGACTTCGCGAGATCCGTGGAATCGCCTTGCAGCGTCTGGTCCCCCTCCCCCCGCATGCGGGGGGAGGGCCGGGGAGAGGGGCTCTCGCGCACGAGCGCGAACACGTCGTCGTACGCCGCCAGCTCGGCGCGGCAGCGGCTGCAGCCGGGCAGGTGCTCCTCGAGGCGCGCCGCTTCCTCCAGCGGGAGCTCACCCGACGCGCGCTCGGCGAGGAGCGCCTCCACCTCGACACACGCGGTCACGGCATCTCTCCTTGCACCGCCTCGCGCAGCCGGCGCGCGGCGTAGTGGAAATGGACCTTGGCGTTGTTCTCGGTGATGCCGAGCACGCCCGCGATCTCCTTGAACGACAGCTCGGCGTCCACGCGCAGCGTGAGCACCTCGCGCTGGCGGCGCGGGAGCGACAGCACCGCCTGGCGCACCGTCCGCTCGCGCTCGGCGCGCTCGAGGGCGGCGGTTCCCACGGGCGGCACGCCCTCGCGCATGGCCGCCTCGACCGGCGCGCGCCGCCAGCGCCGCGCGTCGCGGACGTGGTTCTTCCCGAGGTTCACCGCGATGCGCAGGAGCCAGGCGCGGAACGGGACCGGACCCTTCGCGCGGAGCGCCCTCGCCCGCTTCGCGGCCTGGAACGCCCGGAGGAAGGCGCGCTGCGCGAGGTCGCGCGCCTCGTCGCTTGCGCCGGCGTAGCGCCGCACGATCGCGAGGACGGTGCGCTCGTGCCGGCGCACGAGGTCGCCGAAGGCCTGCTCGTCGCCGGCGAGGAAGGCGCGCACGAGCGGCTCGTCGGCGGCGTCGCCCTCGGCGCCGCCCGCCACGATGCGGAAGGGGCGCGCGTCGCGCCGGTCCGTCGCGTCCGCCATGGCGACTCGAACACCTCGCGGGGTCGAAAGGTTCACTGCGGCCACAGGAGGGAGAACCCTTGCCTGCGGAAAGGTTAAAGAATAAGGCTGGGCGGCCCCGAGGACGGGCGAAAGGCAAGGACCCGATTTCATGCTGGATCTCAAGGCGGTGGTCTCGGATCCCGAGGGCTTCGAGCGGCGGCTCGCGCGGCGCGGGCCGGACGTGGCGGCGCTGCTCGCGCCCGTGAAGCAGCTCGGCGCGCGGCGGCGCGAGCTGAACGTCGCGCTCGAGGCGCTGAAGAAGGACCAGTCGGCGGCGAACGCCAAGGTGGGGCAGCTCATGCGCACCGACAAGGCGGCGGGCGAGCAGGCCCGCGGCGAGGCGCGGCGGCTCGGCGACGAGGTGAAGGGGAAGGAGGAGCAGCTCGGGGCGGTGGAGGGCGAGATCGAGCGGCTGCTCATGCTCGTGCCGAACCCGCCCGCCGAGAGCGTCCCCGACGGCAAGGACGAGAAGGACAACAAGGAGATCCGGCGCTGGGGCTTCCCGCCCCGCTTCGACTTCAAGCCGCGGCCGCACTGGGAGGTGGGCGAGGCGCTCGGCGTGCTCGAGTGGCAGCAGGCCGCGAAGCTCTCCGGCTCGCGCTTCACCGTCTACAAGGGCGCGGCGGCGCGGCTCGAGCGCGCGCTCGCGAGCTTCTTCCTCGACGTGCACGCGTCGCGCGGGTACACGGAGATCCTGCCGCCGTACCTCGTCACGCGCGAGACGATGACCGGCACCGGCCAGCTCCCGAAGTTCGAGGAGGACCTCTTCAAGACGACCGGCGAGCCGCCGCTCTACCTCATCCCGACGGCGGAGGTGCCGCTCACGAACCTCCACCGCGACGAGATCTTCGAGCCGAGCGCGCTGCCCATCTCGTACTGCGCGTGGACGCCCTGCTTCCGCGCCGAGGCCGGCGCCGCCGGCAAGGACACGCGCGGCCTCATCCGGCAGCACCAGTTCCACAAGGTGGAGCTGGTGAAGATCGCGAAGGCGGAGGAGAGCGACGGAGAGCACGAGAAGATGCTCGAGGATGCCTGCGAGGTGCTGCGCCGCCTCGGGCTGCACCACCGCGTGGTGCTCCTCTGCGCCGGCGACATGGGCTTCGCGTCGGCCAAGACCTACGACATCGAGGTCTGGTGCCCCGGCCAGGACACATTCCGCGAGATCAGCTCGGTCTCGAACTGCGAGGACTTCCAGGCCCGCCGCATCCGGCTCCGATATCGCGACGAGAAAGGCAAGCCGCGCCTGGCCCATACGCTGAACGGCTCCGGCGTCGCCATCGGCCGCACGGTGGTCGCGATCTTCGAGCAGTATCAGCAGGCGGACGGGTCGATCGCGATCCCCGAGGCGCTCCGGCCGTACATGGGCGGGGTGGAGAGGATCGTGAAGGGGGAGTTTCCGCGGGGGGTCGAGCGGTAGGCGACGCGGGGCTCCCCCTGGCGGGGGGACAGGCGCCTCTTCCCTCTTGATCCCCGAAGCGCCCTGCCGTATATCGGCGGGTCTCGAAGTTCTGGCAGCGGTTGAGGTTTCGGACGAGTTCGGAGGAGTGGCCGAGCGGCCTAAGGCGGCGGTCTTGAAAACCGCTGAGGGTTCACGCCCTCCGAAGGTTCGAATCCTTCCTCCTCCGCCAGGTGGAAGCGACAGAGGTTTCGGAAAGGTGGCCGAGGGGCCGAAGGCGCTGGTTTGCTAAACCAGTATACGGGAAACTGTATCGAGGGTTCGAATCCCTCCCTTTCCGCCATTTAGCAGTCGAGGTCGAGGGAGCAGCACCCCTCGGTCCGCTCACCCTGAGCGTAGGCCCGCAGGGCCGAAGTCGAAGGGCGAGCGGGGCAGCACGACAGACGCGCTTGCGCCCTTAGCTCAGTTGGATAGAGCGTCGGACTACGAATCCGAAGGCCAGAGGTTCAAATCCTCTAGGGCGCGCCAGCATAGGGGCCGGGTTTTCCTGGGAGTTTTTCTGGGGACCCGGCCCCTTCCTTTTGCCTTCCCGCCTACTTGCAGCAAACCTGCAGCAAGCCCTGCTGCAAGTGCGCTCGGAGCCGCGCCGGCCGCTGACGGCGGAGGGCTGGCCGGCGGGATCGTCGGCGAGGGCTCGAGGCTGGCGGGCGGCAGGCAGGCCGCCATCGCGCGAAGGTCTTCGACGTTCGTGTGGACGTACCGCGCCGTCATCTTAAAGTCGCGGTGGCGCATCGCGCGCTGCAGCCGGACGCCGTCGAAGCCGGCCTGCGCGAGGAGCGTGCCGTAGGTGTGCCGCGTATCGTGGAACCGCATCGGGCGCGGGATCACGGTGGCCCAAAGCTGCATGCCGCACTGCGGGCACCACCGCTTGGCGACGTCGGGGCGCCGCTCGACGTACGGCTTCCCCTTCCGCTTGCAGCGGCGGCACGAGTGGTCGTAGCCCTCGACCAGGCCGGCCCGCTTGCAGACGACCTGCGTGAGCCGCGCCAGGTCGTTGTCCTTCGACCGCATGCCGCCGTCCGGG
>DASWDS010000138.1:0-12183 GCA_036395165.1 Anaeromyxobacteraceae bacterium
ATGAAGGGCTCCGAGACGCTCATCGCGCGGGTCCCCCGGTGCCGCCGCGTGCGCCGCCGCCGTCCCCCGCGACGCGCTGGCTCCCCTGCGGCGCCTGGCCCTGCCCGGGCTCGCGCGGCGCCACCTTGCTCCCCGGCCGGAGCTGGTTCTGGCCGTCCGCGACGACGCGCTCCCCCTCCTGCACCCCCTTCGCCACGATGGCGAGGTCGCCCTGCGCCGACTCGAGCTCGACCGGGCGCGGCGACGCGGTCATGTCGCTCCCGACGACGTAGACGAACGTCCCGCTCGGCCCGCGCTGCACCGCGGTGGCGGGCATGACGAGCGCCCCGCGCCGCGTGGTGAGGCGGAGGCGGACGTTCACGAACTGGTTCGGCCAGAGGACGCGCCGCGGGTTGGGCGCGATCGCCTTCAGCCGGATGGTCGAGGTGGCCTGGTTGATCTGGTTGTCGACGACCGCGAGCTCGCCGGTGCCGAGCAGGGTGGCGCCGTCGCGGCTGTAGAGCTCCACGCCGAGGGGCCCGCGCGCGAGCTCCACGCTGACGGGCGTCAGCTGATCCTGCGGCAGCGTGAAGAGGACGGCGATGGGGTCGATCTGCGTCACCACGACGATGCCGTTCTGATCGGCGGCGTGCACGACGTTGCCCGGGTCCACCCCGCGGATGCCGGTCACGCCGTCGATGGGCGAGACGATGCGCGCGTAATCGAGGTTGAGGCGCGCGGTCTCGATGGCGGCCCGGTCGATCTGGACGGCGCCCTCGAGCTGCCCGACCGCCGCCGCCTGGTCGTCCACCTGCTGCCGCGCGATGAGCTTCTGCTCGGCGAGCGCCTCGTAGCGGGCGAGGTTGCGGCGGGCGCCGGCGAGCTGCGCCTCGTCGCGAGCGAGGGCGCCTTCGCCCTGGTGGAGCTGGATCTGGAACGGGCGAGGATCGATCTGAGCCAGCACCTCGCCGCGACGCACGAGCTGGCCCTCGCGGAAGAGCACCTGGTCGAGGCGGCCGTCCACCTGCGTCTTCACCGTGACCATCTTGAAGGCGGTCACGTTGCCCAGCCCCTCGAGGAAGATCGGCACGTCGCGCCGCGCCACGGCCACGGCGACGACCGGCACCGGACGCGCCGCCTGCGCCTCCTGCCCGCGCGAGCCCGCCGCGGACGAGGACGCGCCCGACCGCGCGCGCACGCCCCACACGGCGGCGGCGGCGACGGCGATCGCCACGAGCACCATCCACCAGCGGTTCCGACGCATCCTTCTCTCCTCGGCGACCTGCTACGTCGCCGGAACCTCGCGTCCGAGCGCCCGCAGGAGCTGGGCCCGCGAGGTGGACAGGTTGTACTCGGCCTGGACGCGCTGCGCGGCCGCCGTGGTGAGCGCCACCTGCGCGTCGCCGAGCTCGATCGCGCTCCCCGCGCCCGCCTGGTAGCGGCCCTCGGCGAGCCGCAGCTGCTCGCGGGCGTTCACGAGCGCCTCGCCCGCGGCGGACAGCGCGCCCTTGGCCGCCCGGACGCCGAGACGCGCCTGCTCCACCTCGACCCTGACCTGTTGCCGCAGCGTGTCGATCTGCGCGCGGGCGGAGTCGAGGTTCGCCCGCGCCTCCTGCGCCTGGGCGCGCGTGAGCCCGCCCTGGAACAGGTTCCAGGTGAGCGTCACGGTCGCGTTCCAGTTCGCGACCGTCTGATCGAGCGCCGTCCCGGCGTCGGTGAGCCCGGCGGAGACGCCGAGCGCGGGGCCGTAGCCGCCCTGCGCCGCGCGCAGCGTCAGCTCCTGCGCGCGCGCCTGCTCGTCGAGGGCGCCGATGTCGGGGCGATGCTGGAGCGCCTCGGCGAGGAGCGGGTCGATGCGCTGGTCCTCGCCGTCGACGGAGGGGAGCGTGTCGTTCGCGATGTCGTAGTCCGTCGGGCCCTCCACGCCCATGGCCTGGTTGAGCTGCGCCTTCGCCGTGTCGTAGCCGTTCTCGGCGTTGATGAGCTGGACCTCCGCGTTGGCGCGGGCGGTGCGCGCGAGCGCGAGGTCGATCTCGGGCCGCGTCCCGATCTTCACGAACCCCTCCGTCTGCCGGAGATGGGCCTCCTGGTTCGCCAGGTTGTCGCGCGCGACGCCCACGAGGTCCCGCGCTGCACGCGCGTTGAAGTAGGCGACCCGGGCGCCGAGGACGGTCTGCAGGACGGTCGACCGTTCCGTGTCGTGCTGTGCCTCCGCGCTGGCGAGCGCCGCGCGCCACCGGCCGCTCGTCTGGCCGAAGTCGTAGATGAGCTGCGAGAGCGTCGCGCCGAAGGACCAGAAGTTGCTCATCGCGAGGCTCGTGCCGCCGCGCCCCGCCACCGACGCCGGCACCGATCCCGGTCGCGGCACGAAGTTGCCCGTCGCGCGCTGGTACTGCGCGGTCCCGAGGAGCTGCGGCAGGAGCGGCGCGCGAGCCTCGTCGGCGCGCGCCGTCGCGGCCTCGGCGCCGGCGTGCGCCTGGCGCAGCTGCGGCTGGCGCTCGCGGGCGGTCCGGACCGCCTCCTCGAGCGCGATGATGCGGGCGCGCGGCTGCGGGGCGGCCGGCGCGGGCTCCTGGCCGGCGGCGCTCGCCGCGGCGCAGAGGGCCGCGAGCGCGATGCGGAGCTTCATGCGACCCCCTGGCCGCGCGGGCGCGGCCGCTCGCGCGCCGCGCGCGCCTCGAGGCGATCGAGGTTCTCGATCACGCGCCGCAGGCCGCTGCGGAGCGCGTCCACCTCGGCCTCCGTCATGCCCTCCACGACGGTGGCCCGGATCTGCTGCGCGACGTGCGACAGCTCCTTCGCGAGCCGCTCTCCCGCCGGGGTGAGGAAGGCGCGGCCGCGCCGCCGGTCCTCCGGGTCGACCTCGATGCGCACCAGGCGGCGGCGGCGCAGGCCCGCCAGGCTGCGCGACGCGGTGGGAGCGTCGGCGCGGACGCGCTGCGCCAGATCGACCTGCGACATGCCCGGGTGCTCCGACAGCGCGATGAGGAACCAGAACTGCTGCGCCGACAGCTCGTGGTGCCCGGCGCGCGCCAGCACCGCCTGCTTGATGCGCCGGCGGGCGGTGGCGATCAGGAGTCCCAGGTATTCTTGCATAGGCAACTGTTGTCGAAGCAATAATACCGGCGCCACGCCCTGTCAATGCGCCACCCGGCGCCCCGCGCGCAGGCCGAGCGGGCGGGGCAGCCCCCCGACGGGGCGCTGCGCACGTGCCCCGCAGAGCCGAATTCAATGGAGTGGTGCACCTCGGCACGTTCGGCGCCGGCTTCACACGCTTGCTGCGCGATCAGGCGGTGGTCGACGGCAACCTGCCGGCGCAGACGCGGTACCTGACCGCCGACGGCGTGCGCGGCTGGCTCTACCCCATCCGCAGCGAGCTCGGGGACGAGTACGAGCTGTTCCTGTACTTCGATGGCGGCGCGTACCAGGTGAAGGTCGTCTCGCCGGACGTCGAGGACGGCCTCAACCCGCACGATTGCCACCTCTTCGCGGATGGGCGGATCTGCCTCGGCGACCTCGCCAGCGGCGGGATGCCTACCTTGGAGGAGGCGTACGCGCGAAGCGTCGTGTGGTGCAACGGGTTCAGCGTGTACCTGCAAAACGGGAAGTTCCCGTTCTAGCCCGCGTCAGGCGGGAGGAAGAAGAGGAGCGCACATGGCCCAGCTCGATCTTGCGCGTCTCCGCGACGTCGTGCTCGACAACCGTCGCAGCGGCGACGAGCGACCGCGCGAGCGGCGCCGGCAGGTGTTCGTGGACCCGAGCGGCCGCATCGTGCTCGGCGACGCCCTCGACGACGAGGGGCGGCAGCTCTCGGAGGTTCACCAGGCGGTGTTCGCCTCGGGCCGAGGCTGACGCCGTGTACGTGTGCGACTGGGTGCTCCGCGACATCGGCGCGGAGATCGGCGCACACGCGCCCGAGCGCGGGGGGGCGCTCCTGGGGCCCCGCGGGCGGCCCGTCGTGGCGCGCTTCGTGCCCGATCCGGAGGCCGAGACGTCGTCGGCGAGCTACCGCCCGTCGCGCGCGCTCGACGCGCGGGTGAAGGAGCTCGAGCGAGCAGAGGAGCTCGAGCTGAAGGGCATCGTCCACTCGCACCCGCGTGCCCTCGACCGCCCGTCCGAGCAGGACGCGCGCGAGCTGACGGTCGGCCTGCGCCTGAACGGGCACATGCCCTGCTACCTCGCGCCCATCGTCACGAGCCCGACCACGCCCGAGCTGCAACCGCACGAGCTCTCGCTGGGCGAGGCGAAGGTCTCCTTCTTCGCGGGCTACCGGCGTCGAGCCGGCGCCGCGCTGGTCCGCCCGCTCCCGGTGCACGTCGTGCCCTTGCTGCGCGATCTCGAGGTCGCGGCGGCCGAGCTCGGTGCCGCGCCGCCGGAGGTGTTCCTGTCCGATCTCGGCGCGGGGGCCCTCCCGGCAGGACGGCTCCGCCCGGAGGGCGTCGAGCTCCTCATCGTCGCGAGCGAGCTGTACCCGGCGCTCCCGCCGGTGCTGCTCGTGACGGCGGGGGGAGCGACGGAGCAGCTCGCCGTCGTCTGGCGAGTGGACACCCCTGCCCCCGAGCGCCTGCTGGAGGCGGTCCGGTCCGCCTTCGAGCCGCCTGGACCGTACCGGCGCGCCTTCGGCCCCCGTGGCGGCGCCGCGCTGACGCGCGACCCCGAGCGCGCCCGCGCGGCCGGCTGGGAGGTGCGCTTCACCGGCGCGGACGTCGCCGACGAGCCGCTCCGCGGCGCGCTCTTCGCCCGCAGCGCGGGGCTCCTGCCGGCGGCGCTCCGCGAGCGGGCGGTGCTCGTCGCGGGCTGCGGCTCCGTCGGCTCGTACGTCGCGGAGCAGCTCGTGCGGAGCGGCGTGGGCGCGGTGGCGCTGCTCGACCCGGAGCCGGTCGAGCCCGAGAACCTCTCGCGCAGCGTGTACGACGCGGAGGACGTCGGCCGCCGGAAGACGGAGGCGCTCGCGCGCCGCCTCCTGCGCATCGCGCCCGCGCTGCGCTGCGCCACGCACCCGCGGCGCGTGGACGCGCTCGAGCCCGCCGCGCTCGACGGCCTGGTCCGCGCCGCCGACCTGGTCGTCGCTGCGACCGACGACCCGGGCGCGCAGCGGTCGCTGAACCGGTTCGCTTACGGCCGCGGGAAGGCCGCGCTGTTCGTCGGCCTGTACGCGGGCGCCCAGGGCGGCGAGGTGCTCGTGACCGTGCCGGGGCGCACGCCGTGCTACGTCTGCGCGACGCGGACGCGGCACGAGGCCGAGCGCGCCGCGGGGCGGGTCGCGCGCGAGGTGGACTACGGGACGGCGCGGCTGCGCGGCAAGATCGCGCTCGGCGCCGACATCCAGCACGTCGCGAGCGCCGCCGTGAAGCTCGGCCTGTCGCTGCTCGTCCCGGAGGGCTCCGCGGCGCGCCTGCGGAGCTTCGCGGACGAGGCCGTCGCCGAGGGCATGACGTACCTCACGCTCTCGACCGTGCCGCGCTACTGGTTCTACCCGCGCGTCTTCGAGGGCGCGCCGGGGCAGGGCGCCTACCAGAGCGTGTGGCTGACGCCGTCGTCGAGCGAGGCGTGCCCCGTGTGCGGGGCACCCGAGCACCGGCTCGACCCGCTCGACGCGCCCATGCGCGCCCCACGGCGCGCCGCCTTCCGCGTCGGTCCCAGGCGTCAGCGCCCGGACACGTAGAGCAGGAACGCGCAGTCGTCCGCGGCCGCGATGTCGTGGGAGCTCGAGCGATCCATCGCGACGAGCTGTCCCGCGCGCGCGTCCACCACCTCGTCGCCGACGTGCAGGCGGACGCGGCCGCGCAGCACGTGGACGGCGATCTGCTCGCCCGGCTCGTGCGTCGTCATGCGGGTGCCGCGCCGCGCGACCTCGAGCACGATGCGCAGGTCGTCGTACTTGGCGAGGGTGCGCGCGTTGTGGCCGTTCCGCGCGAACGCGGACTCGCGGCGGAGCGCGTCGATGTCGTCGGCGAGGTCGATCTGGAGGAAGGGCCCCGCGAGCGGGCGCTCGAGGCTCACGCGGTCGGTCTGGAACGGGTGGACGGGGGGCGCGACGGCCATGGGACACCTCCTGGGAGCGCGGGCCCAGGGACCCGCGCGCCCTTCCTTAACGGTCGCGGATGGCTCCGTCGTGCCCCTCGCAGGACGTGATATGACGCGCCACGTGGTGGCGAGAGCCGTCGAACGAACGCTGACGGGGTGGGCTCGGAACCCGGTGACGCGCGCGGCCGTGTACCGGCCCGAGCACCGGCGCGAGGTGGGCGAGCTCGTGCGCGCCCTCGCGGGGCGCCACGTGCTCGCGCGCGGGCGCGGCACGGCCTACGGCGACGCGGCCCTGAACGACCGCGAGGCGGTCCTCCACACCGTCCGCCTCTCCCGGTTCCTCGACTTCGACGCGGAGACCGGGCGCCTGACCTGCGAGGCGGGGGTGCCGCTGCGCGCGCTCGCCGAGCTGGCGGTCCCGAGGGGCTGGTTCCTCGCGGTCACGCCGGGCACCTGGAAGGCGACGGTGGGCGGCTGCCTCGCCTGTGACGTCCACGGGAAGAACCACCACGTGGTGGGGAGCTTCGTCGATCACGTGCTCGCGTTCCGGCTCGCCGTCGCGGACGGCCGCGTCCTCCGCTGCAGCCGCGACGCGAACGCGAGCGCGTTCTGGGCCACGGCGGGCGGCCTCGGCCTCACCGGCGTCGTCCTCGACGTGACGCTCCAGCTCCAGCGCGTCGAGACCTCCTCGCTCGTGGTGCGGTATCTGAAGAACCGCGATCTGGACGAGACCTTCGCCGCCCTGGAACGGCCCGAGCCCGAGCCGTACTCGGTCGGCTGGCTCGACGTGCTCGCGCGCGGCGGACGCACCGGGCGCTCCGTGCTCATGCTGGGCCGCCACGCGCGACGCGACGAGCTCCCGGCCGCGGCTCGCGCGACGCCGCTCGCCTTCCGTCCCGGCCCGTCGCTCCGGCTGCCGTTCGCGCTCCCCGCCGGCGCCATGTCGCCGATGGCGGTGCGCGCGTTCAACGAGGTCTACTACCGGCGCTTCCCCTCCGACGGACGGGCCGTGCTGCAGCCGTTCCGGCCCTTCTTCTATCCGCTCGAGGCCATCGACAACTTCAACCTGCTCTACGGGCGGCGCGGTCTCTACCAGTACCAGTTCGTCGTGCCCACGCGGCCCGCCCCGCGCATCGTGCAGACCATCGTCGAGGGCCTGGCGGCGGGCGGCCACGGCTCGTTCCTGTGCGTCATCAAGCGCTTCGGCCGGAGCAACGCGGCCGCGATGTCGTTCCCGGCCGAGGGCTACACCCTCGCCGTGGACATCCCCGCGCGCGGCGAGCCGCTCCTGCGCCTCCTCCGCGGCTTCGACGACCTGGTCGCGGCGGCGGGAGGGCGCGTCTACCTGGCCAAGGACTCGCGGCTCGCGCCCGAGGTGGTGGACGCGATGTACCCGGCGCGGCGCGCGTGGGCGGAGGAGCTGGATCGCCTCGACCCTGCGCGCCTCTTCGAGTCGAGCCTGGCGCGGCGGCTCGGGCTGCGGGAGACGTGAGGTGGTCCGCACCGTCCTCATCGTGGGGGCGACCTCCGCGGTCGCCGAGCGGCTCGCCGGCGAGTACGCGGCCGGAGGCGACCGCGTCCTGCTCGCGGCGCGGCACGAGGACGCGCTCCACGCGATCGCGCAAGACCTCCGGATCCGGTACGGCGCCGACGTCGCGACGATCGCCTTCGACGCGACGGATCCGGGCCTCGTCCGCTCGAGCGCGGAGCGCGTGGCGAGCGATGGCGTCCCGGACGTCACCGTCTTCGCCATCGGCGAGAACGCGCACACGCCGGCGGCCTACGACGCCGCCGAGATCGCGCGCGTGGACACCGTCAACTACGGCGCCGTCGCCGCCTTCATGGCGGTGCTGCTGCCCGGGCTCGAGCGCCGGCCGGGCGCCGCGGTGGCGTTCATCGGCTCGGTGGCGGGCGACCGCGGGCGGAAGTCGAACTTCGTCTACGGCGCGGCGAAGGCGGCGCTGAGCGCCTATGCGCAGGGGCTGCGCGGCCTGCTCCACGGCGCCGGGGTGTCGGTGACGACGGTGAAGCTCGGGTACGTGGACACGCGCATGAGCTACGGCCTCGCCCCGCCGAGGCTCACCGCGAGCCCGGAGTACGCGGCGCGGGCCATCAAGCGGGCGATCGACCGCCGGCGCGACGTCGTGTACGTGCCTGGCTTCTGGCGCTTCGTCATGCTGGCGGTGCGCGCCATCCCGGAGCGCCTCTTCAAACGGCTCTCGCTCCCGTGAGCCCGGACGCTCGGCGCCTGCGGCGACGGAGCGCACCCCCGAGAGCGGCTTCCGTCGCGCGCCGCCAGGCGTAAGCTCGCCTTCGCGCTACGGGCGGGGACGTTGGACGCAGGGAGGCAGCACGATGCGTGAATCGATCGACGCGTTCCTCGCACAGCAGGCGATCGCCGTGGTGGGCGTGTCGCGCACGCGCGGGTTCGCGAACGGCGCGCTGCGGGCGCTCCGGAGCAAGGGCTACCGCGCGTACCCGGTGAACGCGCGCGCCGACTCGGTCGAGGGCGAGAGGTGCTACCGCCGCCTCGACGATCTGCCGGAGCGCGTGGGCGCGGCGCTCGTCGTGGTGCCGCCGCAGGACGGCGCGAGCGTCGTCGCCGACTGCGCGCGCCTCGGCATCCGCCACGTCTGGCTGCAGCAGGGCGCCTCGTCCGACGACGCGCTGGCCTTCGGCCGGGCGCACGGCCTCGACCTCGTCCACGACCGCTGCATCCTCATGTACGCGTCGCCCCGAGGCGCCCACCGGCTGCACCGCTGGGTGCGCGAGCTGCGCGGGCGCCTGTGAGGCACCCGCGAGCGCGCGGTGCTACAACGCGCGCATGACCTTCTCGTCCCTGGGAGCGCACCCGGCGCTCCAGCGCGCGCTCGCCGCCCGCGGCTACGCCGAGCCGACGCCCGTCCAGGCCGCGGTGCTCGCGCCCGCGCTCCGCGGCCGCGACCTCCTCGTCTCGTCCCGGACCGGATCCGGGAAGACGGTCGCCTTCGGCCTCGTGCTCGCCGAGGCGCTGCTCGCGGACGCCCCCGCCTTCGGGGCGGCGGCTCGCCCGCTCGCCCTCGTCATCGCGCCCACGCGCGAGCTGGCGCTCCAGGTGCAGCGCGAGCTCGCCTGGCTCTTCGCGGAGGCGGGGGCCCGCATCGTGGCGTGCGTCGGCGGGATGGACCCGCGGCGCGAGGCGCGCGCGCTGGCCGACGGCGCCCATGTCGTGGTCGGGACGCCCGGCCGCCTGCGCGATCACCTCGATCGCAAGAACCTCGGCCTCCGCGACGTCGCGGCGCTCGTGCTCGACGAGGCCGACGAGATGCTCGACATGGGCTTCCGCGAGGAGCTCGAGGCCATCCTCTCGGCCGCGCCGGAGGGCCGCCGCACGATCCTGTTCTCGGCGACCCTGCCGAAGCCGATCGTCGAGCTGGCGCGGCGCTACACGCGGGAGGCCGCGCGCGTGGCGGCGACGCCGACCGCGGAGGCGCACGAGGACATCGCCTACCGCGCGCACGTCGTCGCGCCGCGCGAGCGCGAGCACGCCGTCGTGAACGTCCTGCGCCACCTCGATCCGACGAGCGCGCTGGTCTTCTTCGCGACGCGCTAGGCGGTGCACCACGGGGCCTCGAGCCTGGGCGAGCGCGGGTTCGAGACGGTGGCCATCTCGGGCGAGCTGACCCAGCAGGAGCGCCTGCGCGCGCTGAAGGCGCTGCGCGACGGGCGCGCGCGCGTCCTCGTCGCGACGGACGTGGCGGCGCGCGGCCTCGACCTGCCCGGCATCGAGCTCGTGCTCCACGCGGAGCTGCCGCGCGATCCGCAGGCGCTCCAGCACCGGAGCGGACGCACCGGGCGCGCGGGGAGGAAGGGGCTCGCGGTGCTCCTCGCGACGCCTCCCGAGCGCTTCCGGCTCGACCGGATGGCGCGCGAGGCCGGCATCGAGCTGACCTGGGCGAAGGTCCCGTCACCGGACGAGATTCGCGTCCGCGACCGGGAGCGGCTCGCCGCCGAGGTGGTCGCCGCGGCGGGCGAGGCGACCGAGGACGAGCTGGCCGCGACGCGGGCGCTCCTCCACGGCCGCGACCCGCTGCTCGTGACCGCGGCCCTCGTCCGGCGCGAGCTGGCGCGGCTCCCGGCCGCCGAGGAGCTGCCCGACACCGCCCGCGCGGCGCGCGAGGCGCCGGCGAGAGCGCCGCGCCCCGCGACGCCCCGGCCCGGCGACGGCGTCTGGTTCCGGCTCACGCTCGGCCGCGAGATGAAGGCGGACCCGCGCTGGATCCTGCCGCTCCTCTGCCGCCGGGGCGACGTGAGCCGCGAGGCGATCGGCAAGATCGTCATCCTGCCGCGCGAGACGCGGTTCGAGATCGCCCGTGAGGCCGCGGAGGCGTTCGCGCGGTCGGCGCGGCGGACGGATCCGAAGATGCCCTCCGCGCGCATCGAGCCGTGGAAGGACGCGTCGCCCCGGGCGGCGGCGAAGCGGCGCTGAGCGCACCGGACCGCGCTCCGGTGTCACCGGATCGCGCTGGATCCCGACGCATACCTCGTCCTTGTCCCGCCATGGCAGGGCAGGGTTCGCGCTCCGGTGTCACCGGGCCGCGGCTCAATATTGACGCACAGTGTGTCTCCGTGCCGCAATCGCGGGTCAATTGCGTCCTTGTGCCTCAATCACGGGAACCCCGACTGACGTGCGCCGTGCGTCGCAGGGGAGCTTACAGTCGAGGGCACGATGCGACATGGTCCCCGGGAGTGATGGAAAGATGGGACCCCGCATCGGCGCGCGGCGCAGCCGCGACGCGACGCAGCTCCGAAGCGGACGGCAGAACGGGGGCTTCATCATGCAGCGCATGGCATCGGGACGGTCAGGGACGTGGGCGCTCGCGGGCATGGCGGTGGTCGCCCTCGCGCTGGCGGGATGCGGAAGTGGAGGCGAACGGATCGCGGGGACGTCGCAGGCCATCGTCGCCGGGGCCGGGTTCACGACCTTCGACGCGACGCTGGGCGGGTGCAAGGACAGCCCGAACGGTGTCAATTGCAACAACTACGAGGCGAAGCTCGACGTGTACATGAGCGGCGGCCCCAGCGCGGCCGGGCTCTCCGACGGGAGCTACTACTTCGCCGTGCTGACGCCTGGTACGCAGAACGGCGGCTTCGCCGACGGTGCACAGGGGAACCTGAGCGACACGATGGCCGGGGGGACGGCCGGCGACGGCGGCTCCGGGGATGACGTGTCGAACCGGACGTTCACGGTGTCCAACCACCAGGTCGCGAGCTACACCGGTACGCACGCGACCGGGACGAGCCCGAACGGCCGCTCCATCATCGGCCTCGCGCCATTCGACGACACGGACAACGAGGGCGGCGTCTACATCCTCGCCGTCTGCCAGACGGGGGCGACGAGCCCGTCGCAGTGCAAGTACGACGCGTTCCGGATAGCGGCGCGGCAGCCGAAGTTCCCGGTCGTCTCCGGGATGAAGTACTACGACGCGAACGCGAACGGCCAGCTCGATCCGGGTGAGATCGGCATCCCGAGCTGGATCGTCGACTACTCCGACGCGGTGGCCGGCAGCGTCACGACGGATCCGGACGGGACCTTCTCCGTCACGCTCATCGCCGACACGTACACGTTCGCGGAGCGCCAGGCAGGGAGCCCGTGGTTCCAGACCGGGAACGCCGTCGACCAGAGCAGCACGACGGGCGGCGCCGGCGTGACGCTGAACGCGGGCAAGACCTACACGGTCACCGTGGCCGACGACAGCACCGCGAGCGGCGTCCTCTTCGGCAACGTGTGCGTCGGCGCGGGCGGCGGGCTCACCCTGGGCTTCTGGTCGAACAAGAACGGTCAGGCGCTCTTCGGCGCGGACGACCTCGCGCTGATGGTGTCGCTGAACCTGCGCAATGCGAGCGGGGGCGACTTCGACCCGCCCGGCTACGGCGCGTTCAGATCGTGGATTCTCGGCGCCACCGCGACGAACATGGCCCTCATGCTCTCGGCGCAGCTCGCGGCGATGGAGCTGAACGTGCTGAACGGGTTCGTCAGCTCGGGCGCGCTCGTGTACGCGCCGGGCACGAACAGCGCGAACGCGAGCGGGTTCGCCTCCGTCGGCGCGATCATGAGTGAGGCGAATACCGAGCTCGGGCTGCACGGCCTCACGCTCGACGGGAGCCCCGCTCGGTCGTACCAGCAAGCGCTGAAGA